>DATMYT010000451.1:0-3273 GCA_035560855.1 Negativicutes bacterium
AAAAAATACTGTACGTTTATTACCATATACGAGGTAAGCTGATGCAAACGGACCAACGCAGGCAATCTATTTCGCGAGTTCCCGCAAAGCATTGCAATATTCAGACATACCTTGGCGCGCTACGGTCATCTGCGCCTCAAATTCCGGACCATATGGCGATACATTCGAGCCACTGGGCATTTTTGCACGAAACACACTATCGCCTTTTTTTATTTTCAGTCTATCCGTCGCTTCCTTGGGCAGAATACGGTCGATCGAATTCCCGATTTGCATAACTTTAGTTTTCATTATCGTTTACCTCTTTGTTATACCATTTAGGTATAGTGGTTATCTTTGTGTTGGATTCTTTTCAGGATCGTGGTGGTGGTCAAGCTTGTATATTATTCTGTGACAGGTGTCAGCGACAATGTGAAAGTATCCCCAGCGTCTCCCGCAAATTCGATAAAACTCCCTGCCGGAGCAAATACGCGTCCGGAATCCAGTACATTGTCATACAATATCGTTCCAACGGGGTCAAAAATGATAACCCGGCCATTTTTCGGACAGTTGAAGTCAAGAATGCTTGCAGGGGTTGTTTTGCGCCATTCGTTATAGCCTTCGCCGCCGATGATGATTTTAGCAGCGTCGTTTTCTAACGCTGGCGCTAAATCAGACGGCATGAACAGCAAACCGGAAACCCAAGCCCATAGTCGGCCGTTTTTTTCGAACAATTCCAGCTCGGAGGCATCACGCATGGAAGCCAGCGAAACACCGGCAAAAGTTGGCGAGATAATTTTTTTTAAGCCGCCGAAATCAATATATCCATCCAGTTGAGCAATTCGTTGTGCCTTTTCCAGATGTTGACCGGCTGACATGTTGCTTTCATAAGCTTTTGCGTTCCGCCGCAACCAAAGATTTTTTGTTACATCAATGACTAACTGAACCGGAGTGGATAGTGGTTCGATTTTTTCAAACAAAATGACATCCAGTATGCCGGAAGCAATGAAATATTGCTTGTGATCGACAGTGGTAAAATAATACTTCTTCCCTATAGAATCATGGAAGAAATCGGAATTGTAGATCAACGACAACATGGGTGTTCCTTGTGGATCTTCTGTTTTGTGGATTGTGAGGGTATTGGTTACCGTATCTAAGGCCGCTTTTACGATCGTTCCACCATCACCGGCATAATATCCGGCATATTCCGCCAGGACCGCTGGCAATAGCTGAGCGGTAACCGGAATGCTCACCTTTTGCTGCTCGCGTTTCAGCAAGCCCTTTTCACTTGCATACGCGTTCAGTATGTGAAGAGCAATATCCTGCGCCGGCGCAGTCGGACCGGTTCCAATCACGGCGACCGATATCCTGTGCTCGGGCAGTAGATAAAGCATGGAGGCGTATTGATGTGTACCACCGCTTTTGCCGAGAATAGTCAAGCCCTGGGCTTTATAATCGGGCAGCTCGGTTAAGTCCCACCCCAGCCCAAAACTGATCATTGGTTTTCGCAGTTTGTCCCAGAAATCGGGTGGTTGATTTTTCCACATTTCCGTTCGACTGGCGTCAGATAGGATCTGTTTACCGGCTTGCGAAAAAGTGTCTGCAAAGCGGCACAGATTTTCAGCCGTTGCGGATAATCCGCCCGAGCCGAGAAAGGAGAGAGCTTCCGGCGGCGCCAGACGAGCTTTGGAATCATAATAGCGAGCGATCACGAGTTTGGCCGCATCCGGACGCTGGCTCACAGTCAGCCCGGTATGTTGCAAGGACAGGGGCGTGAAAATCCGATCAGCAAGGAACTGAATGTATTTTTGCCCTGATACCCTTTCAACGATGATTTCTGCCAAGGTAAAACCATCGTTACAGTAGACGGACCGCTCTCCAGGACGGTGTTTCAGGTGAGAATGGGAGAGGGTCGTTAACGTTTCGGCTAAAAACTCGTTATGATACTGGTACCCAAAACTATTGGCATAGCTGCCGCCCGGCAATCCGGAAGAATGATTGAGCAGCATACGGACGGTAATTTCCCGGTATCGTTCGTCGGCCATAGTAAATTCCGGGATATATGTCGTTACCGGTTTATCGAGATTCACTTTTCCCTCGTCAACCAGAAGCATGATAGCCGTTGCGCAATAGGTCTTGCTGATGGAACCGATATTGAAAACCGTGTGCCTATCCACGGAAATACTATTCGCCCGGTCAGCCATACCAAAGCCTTCGGCATAAACAATACGGCCGTTGTCCATGATGGCAACGGTGGCACTGCCAGCCTGACCGGATTGAATCGCTTTCCATACTTCCATGCGGGCTATGGTTCGGGCTGTTACATCGACGCTGTTGTCAGGAGTGGCCCCTGTCAACATTGGCAGGCTACAAATCAATAAACAGGATAGAATGCAAAGAATCTTACGTAGGAGTAACATTTCAACATCCCTCCTTATTTCCTTAGCTTAAACCTTCCCTGACGAGTAGAAAATTCCTGCTAACCAATTATTCATCTTCGAGTCGTCACCTCCACCCACCTCCTGACAATCACATCACACAGTATCGCGGATTCAGCACAATCTCGTCAGGCTTGCCGCCATTCTGAATCATCCGGACACACTGAGAACAAAGAATTTAATCTGGGCAAAGACGATGGGGCGCCATATAATCTAAAAAACACCGAAAAAATATCTGTGTTAGCAAAATGTGTGCAAAAACTAAAAAGCCTTCCGAGATTTTCTCGGAAGGCTTTGATTTCATTGGCGTCCCAGGTAGGAATCGAACCTACGACCAACGGATTAGAAGTCCGTTGCTCTATCCCCTGAGCTACTGAGACACTGGCGCATGCGTCACGAACAAAAAAAATGGAGCGGGTGAAGGGAATCGAACCCTCGTGATCAGCTTGGAAGGCTGACACTCTACCATTGAGTTACACCCGCACCTGTTTATGGTCGGAGCGGCAGGATTTGAACCTGCGACCCCCTGCTCCCAAGGCAGGTGCTCTACCAAACTGAGCCACGCCCCGTCGATGCGAGGTTTATTGTACTACAGAATGTTTTTAGATGTCAAGCACTCAACTGGTTTTCGGAAAAATCATTCGCGTCATCGTCCGATTCGAGCCGCTGCGCGCTCCCGAATGACTTCCGGATCAATTTTAACTCGCGCCACATCAGTTTCTATCGCCACTTTCGCCACTGCTGCGGCAACGGCAGGAGCCACTCGCGGATCAAAGGTGTCCACCACGACAAAATCATCCCGCAGATCTTTTTCCGGAAGAAGTCCTGCTATAGCATAAGCGGCAGCCAACTTCATTTC
>DATMYT010000452.1:0-2794 GCA_035560855.1 Negativicutes bacterium
ATATTACATACAGTAGCAGGTGCGTATATGACATTGTCTGAAGGCCATTTGATCGCATTTTTTGGAGTTATGGTCCTTATTTCCTGGGTTGGCGTCAATGCGGCCCGTAAAGTGAAAAATGCAAACGATTTTGCTGTTGGCGGTCGTAAGTCTGGGGTACCGATGGTATCCGGCACAATTGTCGGAACAATTATTGGCGGTGCATCAACTGTAGGGACTGCACAGCTGGCTTTTTCCATTGGTCTTTCAGCGTGGTGGTTTACCTTGGGCGCAGGCATCGCTTTGATCGTCATGGCGGCTTTTTATGCGGTTCCGCTGCGTGCGTCAAAGCTACAGACGATTCCGCAATTTTTGGCGTTGCATTATGGCCCACGCGCAGCAATGCTGGCGGCGATTGCCGCGTCGGTCGGTATTTTTTTTAGCATCGTGGCCAATATTCTTGCTGCGACGCCCTTGGTGGCAGCATTGTTTCAAACGGATTCCACGCGCGCGGTCGCATTTGTTATGGCGTTGACGGTTGTCTATGTTTTATTTGGAGGGGTTTGGGCTACCGGGCGAGTGGGAATCTGGAAGACTATATTGATTTATATTACGCTAATCTCGGTGGGGTACGTTACCTATACACGTATGGGCGGGTGGAACGGCTTCTATTCTGCATTTCCAGCCTATCCGTGGTTTAGTTTGATTGGCAGAGGCGGATGGACTGACCTAGGTAGCGCTCTTTCGCTGTTGGTTGGAACACTGACAACGCAAACCTATATTCAGGCGTTGTTTTCAGCCAAAGATGAAAAAACGGCCAAAGCAGGCGCGATAACGGCCGCCTTGATAACATTGCCTTCAGGAATTCCAGCCGTCATGGTTGGATTATTTATGCGCGTACATCATCCGGACATTCTTCCCATCGATGCCTTGCCGCTTTTTGTTTTGTCCTATCTGCCGCCTTGGTTGGGAGGAGTGGCGATAGCCGCCTTGTTGTTGGCCGCCATCGGGTCTGCAGCCGGACTGGCGCTGGGCGTAGGAACAATGCTAAATCGGGACATTTTGCCAGCGGCGCACTGGAAGTTTTGCGAAACGCATGCGCTATTTTCCAATCGGATTGCTGTTTTTTTGGTCATGATGGGGGCTGCGTTATTTACATTTGGCAATTTGCGGTCTTTGGTGCTGGAGTGGAATTTTCTTTCGATGGGGTTAAGGGGGGCAGGAATATTTTTGCCCTTTACCCTTGCCATATTTATGCCGGGACGTTTTAAACCCCAATTTGCGGTGCTCTCCATTGCGATTGGCACGATAGTGACGATAGGCTGGAAATTCCTTTTTCCCCAAGGCGCGGATCCACTTTATGCGGGACTAATCGTCAGCGGCATCGTTTTTTGCTGCGGCTTTACTAAGCGGCAGGCAATGGAACCAGCAACGCGAAATCTGCAAGGATAGGAGAACTGAATAATGGATCATAAAACGACGGAGCTCCATGTCGTACTGGTGGAACCGGAAATCCCCGGGAATACGGGGAACATTGCGCGGTTGTGCGCGGCAACCGGCTGCAGGCTGCATCTCATACGCCCCCTTGGATTTTCGACCGATGACAAGTATCTGAAACGGGCCGGTCTTGATTATTGGCACCTTCTGGACATTTCCTATCACGATTGTTTTGGCGATTTGCAAGGGCTTTACCCTGACGGGCGTTATTTCTGCCATACGACCAAAGCCACCCGGTTTCACAGCGACGTTCAATTTCGCGAAGGAGATTTTCTTGTTTTCGGCAAGGAGACAGCAGGATTGCCGCTGGCGATTCTGGAGCAATTTCCGGAGCAGTGCATACGGCTGCCGATGATTGAGGGAGCGAGATCGTTAAACCTTTCCAATTCGGTGGCGGTATCCGTTTATGAGGCAGTGCGGCAGACAGGGTATCGTGGATTGCGCTGATTTTACCTGAAAAGCGAAGAAGGGGAATGACTTCATGAATAAGGCCTTGTTTGGCCCGTCCGGCAATCCGGACAGTTTTTATGCATCAGGGCGCAAGACCTCGGCGGAGATGCCGGAATGGTTGGCGGGACTGGGTCTTGATGCGTACGAGTATTCTTTGACCCGCGGTGTAAATGTTGGCGAGGCAACTGCCAGGACTATCGGCGCCAAAGCCGTTGAATTCGGCATCGCCATGAGTGTTCATGCTCCTTACTATATTAGTCTGGCGACTCCGGATGAAACGACAGCTACCAATACGATGAATCATTTTATGAAGTCGTTGGAAGCGGCCGAGTGGTTGGGGGCGGATCGCATTGCTTTTCACATGGGCGGCATCGGAAAAATGGCGCGTCGGGACGCAATGGATCTGGCAAAGCGTCGATTGTCCCAAGTGTTGGAGGAAGCCCAAAAACGTGGACTTACCGGGCCGAAACTCGCGGCGGAAACTCACGGAAAAGTGAATCAGTTGGGTACTGTTGATGAGATTATTGAGGTGTGCAAATTGTCGCCGCAGATGATTCCACTCGTCGACTTTGCGCATTTATATGCTGTGGCTGGTGGAGGCTTTTCGCAACCGCTTGATTATGGTCAGGTATTTGAGCAGATCGCCACGGAATTGGGCGATGAAATGGCAAGAACGCTGCATATCCATTTCAGCAGCATCGAATTTACAAAAGGCGGAGAAAAACGTCATTGGGGATTTCACGATGAATTTGGACCGCCGCATCAACCACTGATACAATGGATGGCAGAGCAGAAACTGACTCCTAGAATTATCTGCGAATCAGCCGGTACGCAGTCTGAAGATGCAAAAACAATGCAGGATTTCTAT
>DATMYT010000453.1:0-8219 GCA_035560855.1 Negativicutes bacterium
ATTGATGGCGCGGGAGCCACGCACTCCACCATCGCACGCTGGTACAACGGAGGCAATCCTTTAGCTGTGGAGCAGATCGTCTCCGGCGCCATTCGCACCTATAGCGCCGAATCTTTGATTACAGACTCCGCGCCGGCTGCGACCGCTTTCGCCACCGGCAATAAATCCAACACCAAGTTTGTCGGCATATTGCCAACCAAAACCACTATGCCCGGCGTTGCTCAAATCACCGAAGATCTAAAATACAAACCTGTCGCCACGATTCTGGAAGCCGCGAAGCTGTATGGCAAATCCGCCGGACTTGTGGCTACCTCCAATATCCAGCACGCCAGTCCGGCGGGCTACTCTTCCCATACAAACAACCGCGGCGATTATAATGACATCGCCGAACAACAGGTATATCTCGACATTAACGTTTTGTTTGGCGGGGGCAAGCAATATTTGCTGCCCACGGAGCAAGGCGGCAAACGTACCGACGGAGAAAACATGATTGATGTGCTCAAGGCAAGAGGGTATCAATTCGTAGAAAACCGCGACCAAATGTCTAAAGTTACAAGCGGCAATGTCTGGGGATTATTTGCCGACGATGACATGGCCTACGAATTTGACCGCCGAGAATTTCGACCGCAGGAACCTACTTTGGCGGAAATGACTAAAAAGGCTATCCAATTGCTCTCGAAAAATGAAAAAGGATTCATTCTATTTGTGGAAGCGAGCAAAGTGGACTGGGCTTCCCATGCCAATGATCCTATTGGAGTCATCAGTGATACACTGGCTTGGGATGAGGCCGTAAAAGAAGCCCTTTCCTTTGCCAAAGCTGATGGTCAAACAATGGTTCTCGCCTTCGCCGATCACGGAAATGGTGGAATGTCTCTCGGAAACAAATCGACCGACAACACCTACGACACCCTCCCCTTGGCCAACCTGGTTGACCCTCTGAAGCAAGCCACGCTAACCGGAGAAGGCGTTGAAAAAGTTCTCGGCAGCGACCTGTCGGAAGGCAACATCCGCTTTGTAATGAACAACTTTTATGGAATCGGCGATCTGACGGCCGAAGAAGTGACCGCTATCCAACAAACGAAACAGGGTCGCATGAACTATACTGTCGGTCCGATGATCAGCCAACGCTCAGTCATTGGCTGGACTACCAACGGTCATACCGGTGAAGATCTGTTTCTATACGCTTACGGGCCTAACAAACCGACTGGGACCATCGACAATACGGAACTGGCGACAATCCCCGCCCAAAGCATGGGGCTTGATCTCAAGGCTACAGATGGCAAACTTTTCGTGGAAGCCGGCAAAGCCTTTGCAGGCATTGGCGCTACAGTAACTCTGGACAAATCCGATGCAACAAATCCAATCGTCATTGTGCAGAAAGGCACGAAACGCGCCGAACTGCCGGTCAGTAAAAACATCGTGAAGTTGGGTGAGAAATCCTACACCATGAAGGGGCTTACCATAGTAGCCGCCAAAACTGGCAAAATCTACATTCCGCAGCAAGCAGTAGATCTTATCACCGCCGAATTATAGGAAACACTGGATTTCAAAAAGTACCCGGAAAAATATGAAGACAAAAAAGAGGTCCTGGAAAATCAATTTTTCCAGGACCTCTTTTTTATTACTTTCGTCTTAAACGAATTCCTTCACATTATCGAGCGACGGTCCCATAGAACAGTCAGTCGATTTCTCGCAGACAATATCGATAACATAAGGTTTCTTGGATTTTACGGCCCGCTCTAGCGCACCCCGGATATCTTCCGGGCGTTCCACTCTCTCCCCCGCTCCAGCAAAGCCTTCAGCTACTTTGACGTAGTCCATTACGCCCTGATTGACTTCCATTTCCACTGCATGCTCAAAATTGTAGGCGTATTTCTGATTCTGCCGAATCAGGCTGAGGCAGGCATTGTTCACAATCACCACAATAAGTGGCACCTTATAGGTAGCAGCAACAGCCAGTTCCTGCACATGAAAAGTGAACCCGAAATCTCCCATTACAGCAACAGCATACTTGCCTGGATTGGCAATTTTGGCCCCAAACGCAGCAGGAATGTCATACCCCAACGTCCCGGCGCCACCGGAAGGCAGATATAGATGGGGTTGATTGACATCCTGCAGTTGGCCTGACCAGATCTGGTTGAGTCCGCAGCCGGTCGTGAACATCGCATCATCATTAAAGAAATTATTGAGTTCTTCGTACACCCGGTGTGGCTTGATCGGCACGCAGTCATAATCTGTCTTTCGCTTCAATTCTGCACGCAGGGCCGGCAATGCGGCAATTCGAGGATCTGAAGCGCGGGTTCCTTCCGTTTTTGCCACCGCAATCAACGCATCCAATGCGTACTTGGCATCGGACACAATACCGAGGTCGGGTTGAAATATCTTGCCTATTTCTTTTGGTTCAACATTGATATGGATAAATTTGCGGTTTCCTTTGTAAACGGCGACATTGCCAGTGTGTCTGTCGGTAAAGCGGCAACCGATGCCGATAATCAGGTCTGAATCCAAAAACACTTTATTGCCGATGGGCTGGCCAACCTGAATCCCTGCGTGCCCCGCATGCAGAGGATGTTGGGCCGAAATTCCGCCTTTGGCCATATAGGTAGTGATGACTGGTAGTTGCATCATTTCAGCAAATTGCACGCATTCCTTCGTTGCACCGGCCAAAACAACGCCGCCGCCCATTATGAGCGTCGGATTTTTCGCTTCGTTGATCATAGCCACAGCCTGATGGATAGCGTTCATATCCGGGTGCGGGTTGTCGTACTTCAGCGGTTGATAATTCGCCATGTCATATTCCACATCCGCCATTTGCACGTCCAAGGGAAGGTCGATCACTACGACGCCCGGTTTGCCGGATTTTGCCAACATAAAGGATTTTTGCAGGACATCAATGATGGTCTTGGGATCGGTAACACAAAAAGTGGCCTTGGCAATAGGCGCACAAATTTTAGCAATATCCACGCACTGGAAAGCATCCTTGCCTAGCTGCGCCGTCACGGCCTGACCTGTAAGTGCGATCAGCGGTATGGAGTCAACATTCGCGGTATAAACACCGGTAACGAAATTTGTCGCGCCAGGACCGGACGTACAGATTGCCACCGCCATCTTGCCGGAAGCCCGGTAATAACCGTCTGCTGCATGAACAGCCGCTTCTTCATGCCTTACGCAATAATGCATGATGGTTGATACCGCCAGTTCCTTATAAACCGGATTGATGCCCGCGCCGGGGATTCCAAACGCATCGGTTATGCCCTCTTTTTCCAAAATTTTGACGATAATTTCGGCCACTTTCACGGCAAGACACCTCCAATTAATTATTGGCTCTTATAATTGCATTATACGGCAGGCGTAGTATAAGGTAAAATCGGGAATTATAATATTCGCAATAGGGTTTTCCTATAACAATGTTGAATATCCTTATATGTGTTTTCTATCAATTTTTCTCTTGCAAACTGATAGTAGCCAAACAACCACACTAAGGAGACTAGGATTATGAACATACGCCATCTGGAATACTTTCTGGAAGTGGCCCGCCAGGAAAGTTTCAGCAAAGCTGCCGTTATCCTGCATGTATCGCAACCCTCCATCAGTGAAATGATCAAAAATCTAGAGGACGAGTTGGGATCACCGTTACTGTATCGGGGCGCCAAACGCCTCGAACTCACAGATGCGGGGCAGCTGGTGCAGGAACAATCTCAACAGATCGTTACACTCTTCAATAATTTGTCCGGCAATTTAAAGGATCTCCATTTGTTACAAAAAGGCAAGATTCGAATTGGCATTCCTTCCATCACAGCCTCGACAATTTTTCCAAGAGTTCTGGGAGAATTTAAACAGCAGTACCCCAACATTGAGCTTCAACTGCAAGAATTCGGTTCCAAAAAAGTTCATCAAGGGGTAAAGGAAGGCGCGCTCGACATCGGCATCGTATGTACCTTACCTGATCAAAGTGAGAACTTCGAGGTATTTCCTTTTGTCGAAGATCCGCTGATGGTCATCGTTCATCCCGAGCATAGTATTGCTAAAAGCCCCTCCGTTGAATTCTCCGACCTGCGCCATGAGAGATTCGTCTTGTACAGTGAAGATTTTTCCCTGCACGATCAGATTATCACCCGCTGCAAGTTAGCCGGATTTCAGCCGACGATCATCTGTGAAACCTCACAGCGGGAATTCATGACGCAAATGGTCGCAGCTAAGTTAGGAATCGCGCTACTGCCCCGCAAAATCTGTGATGAACTTGACCCCGCCGCCATCGCGTCCATTCCCTTGGCCGACCCACAGATCTATCTGCAACTTGCTGTCATTTGGCGCAAAGACCGTTATCTATCCTTCGCCGCTCGCCGTTGGCTGGAATTCACGACTACAACTTTCAAGCAATGACCATGAATGTGTTGCTGAAGGATAATTGCCGCATAGCAAAGAATTAACCTTACAACGTGTTATTTTCTATAGTGTTGGAGGACCTTTATGCTTGAAAAGCTGAAAGAACTTGAAACGATAATGAAAGAAAGCAATTTCATCATCCCCATGGTTATTTTACTAATAAGTATTCTGCTCGGCATCGCTGTAAGTCAGTTGTTTTTTGCTAAACTGCGCAAAGCTGCGGTCAGGGTCGCTGGCGATTTGTATCCCCAGGTACAACGGGCTTTCAAAGGAATGCCCACCGTGTGGGGGCTTCTCGTAGGCGGCTATGCTGCAGTGCATATCATTACCATTCATCCTGTCGGTCTGCACCTTCTCGAAATGTTGTTTCACCTGATCGGCATTCTATCCCTGACCATCATGGGGGCCCGTCTGGCCTCCGGTTTTCTCACCCTGCAAGTGCAAAAAGTGGCCGGCACTTTTGCTTCCACCTCAATTTTAGTCACGACGATTGAACTAATCGTTTACATTACCGGCTTTTTGTTCATGCTCCAGTCTTTTGGCGTTTCCATTACCCCGTTGCTCACAGCCTTGGGCGTTGGCGGCTTAGCAGTCGCTTTAGCGCTACAGGACACCCTGTCAAATTTATTTTCCGGCATCAACATCTTGCTGTCCAAACAAATCAAAATGGGGGACTTCATCAAACTGTCGACAGGCGAAGAAGGCACTGTCGCAGATATGAATTGGCGCAACACCACCATCAAACAACTATCCGACAACATGGTGGTTGTCCCCAATCAAAAGATTGCGACTGCCATCATTACCAACTATGCACTGCCGTACGCCGAATGTTCCATCATCATTCCTGTCAACGTGAGCTATGACAGTGACCTTGAGCAAGTAGAAAAAATAACTTCCGTGGTTGCAAAAGAAATCCTGCAAAATACGCCGGGCGGCATCAGCGCCTTTGAACCGTTCATTCGTTATGGTAGTTTCGCCGAATCCGGCATCACTTTCAATGTTATCCTACGAATTAAAACGGTGATGGACCAATATCTCATCCGACACGAATTTATCAAACGTCTTCATATCCGTTACCGACAGGAAGGAATCAAATTTTCGTTTCCTATTAGAACGCTTAAACTGCAGCAAGCAGATCTTCTGGACGAACCAAGTAAAAAATAAATTTCCTTCTCAAAAACATCCGCGAAAAAATACAAAGGGGAAGATTTTCATCTTCCCCTTTTCCAAAGCGACCATCCTTACAGCATAGTATGGGTTTCTTCACTTGCTATACCGATCGATCTTTAACCTCCATGACAATTTTTCCGGGTTTCGGATTGCTATGACATTTGGTTATCCCTCTTGGTTCTTATGGCCTAACGATTCGACTTTTGGGTATAGAAAAAACACTCTCCTTGATAGACTGGCTTCAACGTGCATAAACTTGGAAAGAAAGTCTTTCGTGGGTTTTGCATCTTTTTTGAACCTTAAGTCACTGTAAGGATGGTGCTTGGTTGTATTGTAGCATAGCAAACAGAATTTTGCAACATCTTTTCGCAATTATCCGTTCGGGCCACGGAAACGAACGCGCAAATCTTGTGGTTGTAAGGTTCGTCCCGTCAGAATGTTTAATGCTGCATTTGCTGTCGCGTTGGGGGTAATGATCAGATGAATGTTCTCCCCCTCGGTCTCTCCAGTTCCTGAAGCCAACCCGCCTAACATGTTGAACTTCAAGTTGGCGAACTCGGTCTGGCGGCCTCGTTTTGTAAAAGTACCGGTGAGTCCATTAAAAGAGATCCCCTTCACACTGCCGGCATTCATTTTGAAGTTACCGTCACCGTTGGCTTTGTCCCAGTCGCCGACACCGCTAATAGTTGCCGCAAAATCAGCACGTCCCTGCACGTCACGGTCAGTAAGTTGTGCTGCGTCGATGTTCTGTCCATTCACCTGTTGTCGATATTCCATCGTCTTAGGTACTACTGTGCCGTTCAGTGTAATCGTGCCTCCCAAACATTGAGCCCTCCCTCCTACCAGAGTGAGCAAGCCATCAACATAGGCAAACCCGCCGCTTGCCCCGGAAAAAGCCAGCTGTCCCAGTGAACCCGATGCGATTTGAAAGTTGCCACGCGCCTGGTTTTTCTCTGGAGTACCTGTTACCGTTGCTTGAAAAGCGATTGAGCCCTTCAACGCACTATTCGGATTGAATACTGAAGTACTAAGCCCACCGGAAGATATATTCAAGTTGATCTGCGGAGAAGCGCCTCCCGCTGCTAACGTTATGACCCCATTGACAGAAAGCCGTTGCCCGGACAAAGTCACCCCGACGTTGGACAAGTCCAGGCGATTCCCCTGTTTGCGGAAGCTACCGGATGCATTGGTGATGGCATAATCGGAAATCGTGCCGGACGGCACGGAAAAACCGCCGCTTGCAGACATGGAATCCGAGCTGCCGTCTCCGGTTACTGTCGCATCGAAATCCATCCGACCGGCCAATCCTTTGTTCGTTAGAATAGCTCCATCAACATTTTTTCCAGACACTTTCAGATTATAGCGCGAAGTTTTGGGCAGGATAGTTCCGGCAATGCCGATAGATCCGCCCATCGCGTTAGCAGTAGTATTATCCAGTGTAAGGGTATCTCCCGCGTAACTGAATGAACCCGCGGCATCGGTAACGGCTTTGTCGTCAAACTGGCCGCTAAGCAGCTTGAATATTCCTTTCGCGATGGGTTTTCCCATTGTACCCACGACATCGGCTTGAATGGAAGCAACCCCCGTAAGCGAAGCTTTCGGCCCTGCCAATGATGCAATGTTCAGCCCCGCAGAATCAATATTTAAGGCCAGGGTAGGAGATGCAGGCGTAAAATCTATTGCACCGGCCACAGACAGCTTGTTTCCATCGATAGTAATCGAAGCATCCTGTAATATCACATTTTTCCCCTGAAGCTTCAGTTTGGCGTTCCCTTCCTTCAGCGCCATCCCTTGCAGATCCACGGCCAGACCTGCCAACACTGCATCCCCCATCATCTGAATTCCTGATTTTTCTTGAATCACCGTGCCTTGAATATCCTTCAGTGTTCCCGCTGACAACTTGGGGGTACCTGATTCCGCAGGCAACAGCGCCTGTGCTTCAGCGAGATCCAGTGTATCGATTTTCAAAGCCAGTTGTGTCTTACCCTCAGATACCCACTGCCCTTGCGCCGCAATGGAACTTTTGCCCATTTTCCCTTTGACATCCACTCCCACACCAGGAGGTGCCGAGTAGTCCAGTTCCCCCGACATCTCTGTGAATTCTCTTTTCCAGTTTGGAGTTGTGACGGCAAATGCCGAATCCTTCAATTGGATACTGCCTCGAAAAACAGATGGCCGCTCCGCCTGAGGCTTAACAATGTCTTGCAGACTCCATTTTCCAGCTTTGTCAATGCTCAGTGACAGTTTTACTTTCTCCGCAGTGATCGTTTTAACACTATCGAGGCCAAACCGTCCGCCAATCAAATCGGCAAATTTATAGCTGATGCTGATTTCGTCACTGGCAGCAATCTGCACCCCTGCCTTATCAAACAAAGTTACCTTTTTCAGTACCGCAGATCCCAAAATTGAAAAATCAATTGCCTCTATTTCAAGACGTCCGTTGATGGAAGAATTCACCTGCGACAGCAATAGCCCCTGCACTCCTGCGAGGACCTTGGGCGCCGCCACTTTCCATGCAATGCCCGACGTTACGAGTAGGACCATGACGCTTGCCAAAATTATTTTTTTGGTTTTGGACATGCCCATCACCTCTCTCGCTTCTATGTTCGACTCTTCTGTGCCAAACCCCTTGCACCGAGTTGCGTATTTTACACTTTATTAGC
>DATMYT010000454.1:0-2609 GCA_035560855.1 Negativicutes bacterium
GTTAATTGCGTATTGCCTGATCAGCTAATAAAAACAGCATGGGTAACCTCAACTTTCATGTGAGGTTACCCATGCTGTTTTTCATCTTATAATCACACTACATTGCTTAGTAGCGTGTCCACTAGCCCTGGCTATTCGACTATAGCACCACAGAAGCCAACGTAGTCAATGGCGGCAGAGATTCCATCAATTTTTCGTTTTAAAGCTTAATCGTTCTGTTTTCTTTGCCCCAATCATGCATTTGATGCAATATCGGCAGCAATGATCTTCCTTTTGCCGTGAGCAAGTATTCCACCTTAGGCGGAATTTGCTGATATTCTTTCCGTTCAATCATTTGCTCGGTTTCCAATTCCTTCAGTTGCTGACTTAGTATTCTATGCGTGATAGATGATAACTCTTTTTTTAGTTCACCATATCTCAGCACTTCATTTTGCGACAGCGTGTACAATATAAGGCATTTCCACTTGCCGCCGACAATGGATAATGTATAGCTGAGTGGGCATTCGTAGTCGCTCAAGAAGTTTGCCATATGACTCTCCTTTTTAATAGCATCTTACAAAATAGTGCGTACTTGTACCTTTCATTAGTATAATTTATAATTTTAAACATACTATCAATAAAAATCAATAAACTTGGAGGGCTTCTATGCCGCGTTTATTAAAACCGTTACAAGCCGGTTCATTACCCCTTCACAACCGGCTAATTTTGCCCCCTATGGCTACTGCCAAAACGGAAGATGGAAGTGTGAATCAAGCCATACTTGACTATTACCAAGAAAAATCCAATGGCGGATATTTTTCACTCCTCATCATTGAACATAGTTTCATTAACTCAACAGGGAAAGCCCATCCTAGTCAACTTTCGGTTGCCGATGATACTATGTTGGAAGGATTACGACGTTTAGCCGCTATTATTCATAATAATGGCTCCAAGGCTGTAATGCAAATAAGTCACGCTGGTAGCGGTACCAAAGAAGAAGTCATTGGGGAAACTCCAGTTGCCCCTTCGGCGATTCCCCATCCTCTGAACAATATTATGCCCAGAGAACTTACTACCAAGGAAATTACTGAAATCATCCAAGACTTTCGCGCGGCTGCCCGCCGTACAAAAGCAGCCGGATTTGATGGCGTGGAGATTCATTCTGCCCATGGTTATCTTCTCAACCAGTTCTTCTCACCTTTAACCAACAAACGGACAGATGAATACGGCGGATCTATCAATAATCGTATTCGCGTCCATTTAGAAATTATCAAGACAATTCGGGCTGCTGTAGGCACTGAGTTTCCCTTACTATTACGCTTGGGTGCATCCGATTTTAAAGACGGAGGAATAACGATTGAAGATAGCCAAACAGCGGCAAAAGAGTTCGAAAGAGCAGGCGTCGATATTCTTGATATTACCGGCAGCTTTTCCGGATTCAACGCTCCTCCAGGATCATCAGGGCAAGGTTATTTTTCCCCGCTGACACAAGCTATTAAAGAAGTCGTGTCCATCCCGGTTATTCTAACCGGTGGCATTACCGAAGCCCAAGCAGCAGAACAATTGCTCACCGAAGGAAAGGCTGACCTCATTGGTGTCGGCCGCGCCGTACTTAAAGATTCAGATTGGGCAAAAAAGGCAATTGAAGCATTGCGCTAACTACTGCGGTAAGATGTTATTTTAATAAAACACTTTCAAAAGCGATGAAGAGAAAAAAAATACACCCGTTTGTGCGACAGAGAGCCTCTCCTGCTGAAATGAGGTGCACAAACCTTATTTTGAAAAGACTCGGAGTTTCGTACCGACTGCACAATGAAGTGTTGAGGCTACGATGGGAGCGCCCATTATTGCGCCAGAGTATCGACACTGTCCGTACTCGCAGAGGTCTTTATCGCAAGATAAAGATGAACTAAGGTGGTACCGCGAAGCATAAGCTTTCGTCCTTGCAGTAGCAGAGATGAAAGCTTTTTTTATTTTGAGAGGAGTGTTAAAAATGAGCGAACTTACACTAGAACAGGTCCGAGCAGAAAAACTTACCGCCATCGCGAAAAAAGTGCTTCCCTACCCAGACCGTTTCAAAAAAACACATGAGATTTACGAATTATCTATGTTAGCTGATGGATCTGGGCCCGTTAGCACTGCGGGCAGAATTATGTCCATGCGAAAAATGGGCAAGTTATGTTTTATTACAATCGCTGACATTAAAGGGAAAATTCAAGCAGCGTTAAAAAAGGATATTTTGGGTGAAGAGCAATATTCATTCTTCATAAATCACTTTGATATTGGTGACTTTATCGGACTTGAGGGAGAGATGTTTACCACAAAAACAGGAGAAAAAACAATTCGGGCATCATGGTTTGTTTTTCTTGGCAAATCAATAAAAACACTACCGGAAAAATTTCACGGCGTCACCGATATGGATATTTGTTATCGCCAACGCTATTTAGACCTAATTATGAACGAGGATACACAGAAAAGATTCCTGCTTAAATTCAATTTTATCAAGGCGATACGGAATTTCCTGGAAGACAACGAATATATCGAAATCGAAACGCCAATATTGACCAATAAACCATCAGGAGCTTTGGCAAGACCGTTTATTGCTCATCACAATGCGCTGGATATGGAGG
>DATMYT010000455.1:0-3578 GCA_035560855.1 Negativicutes bacterium
GGAATGGAAGAAAAAACGGAGTCGAATTTTTGTTGGGGTTGTTGGCCTGATTTTTGTATGCCAGGCTGCTTGGGCAGCTCCCGCACCAGCGACCGCTCCGCCGCCTGTTCGTTCAGTTCTTGTACCGTCCCAGACGCCTGCTTCAACTGCTTCGATTCAAAAAGTTCGCTTCAGTTCGGATTCCGATTCTTTTCGCATCGTGCTGGATATGACGGCCATTCCCGCTTTTACGGTGAACGCAGTGGATATGCCGCTGCAAATGGAAGTCGAGTTGCCGGATACCGTGAATCGCAGTGGCGCCGGACAAATTTCGTTTAACGATCCATTTGTGGAGAGCCTTCGTTTCGTCGATTTAGGTGGCGGACGTTTCAAAGCGGTTATTGCTCTGAAACTACCGGTTATGCCGAAAGTCAACGTTATGACTTCGCCTACGCGGCTCGTTATTGACCTGTTGAAAAATTATGAAAGCAAAAATGAGTATGCTATTGCGCCGGGAGTTATGTATCGGGAACTCATTAAAGGGCGCGCGGACGGCCCCGTTAAGGCGCATGTACTGGAAGTCGACCTCAAGGCAGGGTATTCGTTGAAACCGGTGTTGTCGAATGATTCCGTGGCCGGCATTGAAACGTTATCGGAAATGGCCGAACGCGTCAATGGCGTAGCGATAATCAACGGCCCGTATTTTATGCGAAATGGAGAAATCCTCGGTCTGATGAAAATCGACCGGACGATCGTCAGCACTCCGGATATTCCGCGTACTTCCTTTGGTGTAATGCCGGACGGGAAACTGATCTTTGATGCGCCTGTTTTTTCCGGATACATTGAGTTACCGGACAAAACCAAGATTCCGATTGACGGGATCAACCGGGGACGCGGAGAATCCGAATTAATCCTTTACAATTCTTATTATGCATTCTGGACATTGACGTCCGGCAATGGCGCGGAGTATATTGTGCGTGGTGACCAAGTGGCCGAAATTCGTGATTCTAACTCGGTGATTCCAGACGGAGGCGTTGTTTTATCCGCGACTGGACGTCCCGCTTGGTTGATGTCGGGGCTAAAAGTGGGAAATAGGATTAAGGTTGTTCAGACAATGGGACCCACATGGGACAAGGTAGTGAATGCCATCGGCGCTGGGCCTTGTTTGGTCAAGAATGCAGAAATTTATGTGACTACGCTGGGCGAAGAATTCGGCAGCGATGTGGCAGGGGGCAGAGCGCCCCGGACGGCAATCGGCATCACGAAGGAGGGAAAGGCCTTGCTGGTGGTGGTGGATGGGCGTCGCCGAACAAGTGTGGGCTTGACGTTACTGGAACTGGCGCAATTTATGCTGGAGCAAGGCGCTGTAGAGGCTATGAATCTAGATGGCGGTGGATCCAGCGAGATGATAGTCGGCAACCAGATTATGAACGAACCATCGGATGGTCAGGAACGACGTATGGGCGCCGGACTTGCCGTTATCAAGACAAAACCTGCGAAATAAGGAGGAATCTCTCATGATGATTCATAAAAAAACAATTCTACTGAGCGTTGCTGTTTTGTTGGTTGCTACCATATGGGTAGCTTCCGCCGGTAACCTGATCGATCAGAACGGGGTGCTGGCTGGTCGCGTAGTGAATCAAAATCTGGTAACTGTCGGTACTGCGGTTAAGGAAGGAACTGTACTGGCGCGCGTCGAAAGCATTACCGGACCTGCGGTTGCCGCTCGGGCCACGCGTGATGGAGTCGTGCGTGAAGTTCTTGTAAAGCCGGGTGATATGATTCGTGCCGGTCAAGTGATCGCCAGAATTGAGCCTGCCAGTAAATGACGAGAGGATTGAACTCATTGCCGTTTTTTATTCGTGGCAGCAGGCGTGTGCTGCTTATACTCAGTTTTTTATTAACCTTGGGTTTGATGGGGGCTGCTCACGCCGCCGTTCCGCTGATGTCAGTAGAGGAGATTCAGGTGGGCGCGCAGGGTATTGCCCGCACGGTAATTTCCGGGACCCGGATCGAGGAATTCGGGGTCGAAGTTTTAGGGATTATGAAAAATAAAGGGGCGGTCGGAGATCTTATTCTCGTGAGGACCTATGGAGATGTGATTGAACGATCCGGCGGCGTAGCTCAGGGTATGAGCGGCAGTCCTGTCTATATTGACGGTCGATTAATCGGCGCTATCGGTTATGGATTTAGCCTGACGGACCAGCGGACTGCTATGGTCACGCCTATTCATGACATGTTGCAGCTACTGGATCGGATGCCTGTAAAAGCACCGGAGCCAACATTGGGTTCTATTGACAAAGAAGAACTACTGGCAACGCCGCTTATGGCGGCTGGTTTTGGCGCGAATGCGCTATCCTTTCTCCAAATGAAACTGAAACCCTTGAATTTGACACCTTATACAGTTGGTGATCCACCTCCCGACATTGCCTATGGCGAATTGGAACCGGGCAGTTCTGTCGGGGTGCAGTTGGTTCGCGGTGACGTTAGCCTCGGCGCTTTGGGGACAGTTACCTATGTTGACGGAGATAAAGTATTGGCTTTTGGTCATCCATTTCTTAAACGAGGGCAGACGGGATTTCTTATGACCAATGCCTATGTTTTTACTACCATTCGCGGGATAGAGAGTTCTTTTAAAGTGGGTTCCACAGGAGAAGTCATTGGAACGATCAGTCAGGATCGCGGCGCAGGGATTGCCGGCGAAATGAACCGATATCCAGGAGTCGTCCCAATGCGGATGAATATTCGCGCTGCTGATACTGCTCAAACCAAAGAAATGTCGGTGCAAATGGTGCAGGACGAAGAGATCGTTCCCATTCTCGCTACGGCATCCTTGTTGAATGCTATCGACAAAGCCATAGACCGGACCGGTTCCGGAACTGCAAACATCACTTTTGAAATTTCCGCCCGAGGCATGCCGGGCGAAACGTATAAACGCGAAAATATGTTTTACAGTCCGGAGAATGTGGCGGAAGCGTCTCTGGCGGAATTCTACGAATTTGTCGCGTTTTTGACATCCAATCCCCATAACCCGGTAACGATTATGGATATTCAGGCCGACGTCAGTGTGAGTCAGGAACGTCGTACAGCAAGGATACTATCGGCGCGTCCCGTTCAATTGTCTGCGAAACCGGGAGAGGCCATTGATATTGAAGTGAAACTCAAACCATACCGTACAGAGCCGATTACGCGGACTGTCAGCTTTACTGTACCGAAGGACCAGGTTCCCGGCTTACTGAATCTGAGCGTTAGAGGCGGAGGATTCTTTTCTCTAGCCTCTTTACTGAAAAAACTGGGGGCGGAAGGCGAGGTCCCGAAACCAACCAGAAAACCGCCCAAATCATTCGATGAAATGATGAAGGAATTTTCCGGCCGCGACCGCAATAATGATATTGTGGTAGAGCTTCCGAACGCGAGCGATTTATTGGACGAAGATGCAGGCGGCGATAAGAAACTCAAACTTAAGCTGTCTGAAACTGAAAAGGCCGCTGCGGATAAGGAACCGATGAAACCGGAGAAAACGGGGAAAACAAAATCATTGCCTTCTCTCTTAATCGCCCGTAAGCCGGATCACAAAAACAAGGGCGTTGTGACAACGG
>DATMYT010000456.1:0-2442 GCA_035560855.1 Negativicutes bacterium
TGAATCAGCTTGTTGAACGGCAGAGTTCCTCCGCTGTCAATTCCCATGTAATCGAATAGTATCCCATACGAAGACTTGCTCAACCCAATTTGTTTCATTTTTTGCTTGCTTGTCAGTCCCATTTTGAAACCAACGACCCGATGCCCTGCCGCGAGTTTGATTTTTGCCAATTCTTCCATAATGGAGTAACTGTCCTCGATGGTAAGATCAGGGTGATCATTTTGAATCCCCATGACTTCCCGCCGTTCCAGTTCTGCCTGATTCAAGTATTCGGCCAACTTGCGAATCGTCTGTTGTTCCATCTTCCTCATCCTTTCATAAGTCAGCGTCTTAACCCAATTCGTTGTGCAGGTACTGCATTATTCCGTGAAGTGAACCCTGACCTCTCCTAGTTTCGAGAATCGCACTAAAAATTGATCATTGGCCTTGGCTTCGAGAGCCGCATTTAAAGCCCCTGACAAGATTACCTCGCCTGCTTTTAGGCATTCCCCATATTCGAGCATCTTGTTAGCCAACCACGCAACGCAAAATGCAGGATTCCCTAATGCGGATGCACCGACGCCTGAATTGATCATCTCACCGTTTTTATATACTGTCATACCGACTTGCGCAAAATCTACATCTTCAATTTTAACCCGCTTTGTGCCCAGTACGTATAAGCCGGATGAAGCATTATCGGCTACAGTATCGGCAAATCTCACCTTAAAGTCCTTAATGCGGCTATCGACAACTTCAAAGGCGGCAACGACATAATCGGTGGCCAGCATTACGTCCAATGTAGTAACATTTGGCCCAATCAAATCCTTTTTTAAGACAAAAGCTATTTCGCCCTCTATTCTGGGGTACATTACCCGGGTGATTGGTATCTTTCCATCTGTTACTTCCATATCGCTCAACAAGTAGCCGAAATCAGGCTGATCAATTCCCGCCATTGCTTGCATTGCCGCCGACGTCAGCCCAATTTTTTTGCCTACGACCCTTTGCCCCTCCCGAATCTTGGCCCTGATGTTATATAATTGAATTTTATAGGCGTCATCAGTTGTAATATCGGGGTACCGGGATGTTAATTGTTCACAGGGCTTTTTAGAATTTTCACTATGCCGCAGACAAAGCGCAAGCTCCTCAATAGTTTTTTCACTTAGTGCCAATTGATGTCCCTCCCCAAATCTTTTTCTTCACCTTGACCTTGCTTTTCTTCACCGGTCGGTATAACTATGCTTTATTCGCTAGTTCACACGCGACTTCGATAATCATATCTTCCTGACCACCTACAACTTTTCGCCTACCCAATTCCATCAGAATATCACGCGCGTCTATTTTGTACCGTTCAGCAGCTCTTTTGGCATGTAATGCGAAACTCGCATACACTCCGGCAATACCAATCGACAAAGCCACTTTGTCAATAATCGGTGGCCGGGAAAGCATCGGAGCGAGAACGTCCTCCGCGGCATCCATAGCCTTATAAAGATCGATACCTGTTTCATATCCAGCCATCTTCAACACTGCAGCAATTACTTCTGTCGGAGTGTTGCCGGCTCCCGCACCCAGTCCCCGGAGTGTACCATCGGTCATCGACACTCCGACCTCCAATGCCGCTAATGTATTGGCGACCGCCATGCCCAGATTAGCGTGCGCATGAAACCCTACGGGAATCATAAGTTTTTCCGCCAGCAAACCCATCCGCGCTTTTACGCCATCAGGAAGGAGGTGCCCGGCAGAATCCATACAATAAATCGCATCCACACCATATGATTCGAGTAGCTTTGCCTGCTCCAACAATTTATCAGGTTCCACGGAATGAATCATCATCATTACGCCAATTACTTCCAACCCAAGTTGTTTGGAAATTGTTACGTATTGATGGGAAAGGTTGACTTCCGTACAGTGAGTAGCTAACCGAGCAATCTGGGCTCCACAATCGACTGCCATTCTCAGATCGTCCGAAACCCCAATCCCAGTGCAAAACAGAATCGCCAGCTTTGTTTTCCTCAGTTTTGAGCGCGCCGCCCGAAGCCATTGTTCATCGGTTTGCGCACCAATCCCGTAGATAAGTGAAGACCCTCCCAGGCCGTCGCCATGGGCTACTTCCATAGCATAAACCTTGGCATCTTCAAGCGCCTCGGCTAATGCCCCTACCTGCTCACAACTGAACTGATGGGCAATGGCATGCATCCCGTCGCGGCAAGTAGTGTCAATTATTTTCACATAGTTGTTTGCCCTTTTCATAGTCTCAAGCGCCCTCCCCAAGTTTTTGTGCAAACCTTTCGGCAACAGCGATTGCCGCCTGGTTAATAATGTCAAGGTTCCCCGCGTATGAAGGCAAATAGTCGCCTGCGCCTTCGACTTCTGTTTGCATCATGACCATTTTCTTTTCTGTATTGAACTGTGGCGTAGTCTTTACTCTATATCCAGGAACATAACCCTGTATCTTTTTGATAACAT
>DATMYT010000457.1:0-5713 GCA_035560855.1 Negativicutes bacterium
GCCTTAGGAGCAATGGGTAATACCGGAAATGTGATTGGAAATCCGGGCACACATTTACATATGGAGATAAGAAGTTACAATTCAAGTACGGGTCTGTATGAAGCAGTTGATCCAATTCCGGTACTAAAAGCGCATGGGGCAGGATACTAAACATACTAAACGAGGTTGGCAATAGTGGTAGTTGTTACAGTCAAATCAATCAGATCCGCAGGGAAGGATTTCGAAATCCCCCCGGATATGTCGGCATGCAATATCATTCGATATTTAGCAGAGTCATTAGGCTTACCACCTAATACGGCTGCGGTTACTTACCGTATTATGGCGGAACCGCCCGGACGGTATCTGCGCAGCGATGAAACCCTTGAAGAAGCAGGTGTGCTTGATGGTGCAATTCTAAACATCGTGAAATAATGATCTGGGGGCGGGCATGGAAGATCTTTTACTGCATGTATACTCCGGCAGTCGTTTTATTGAGATAGATCCAAAGAAATACAGTAAAGCGTCTATCACACTAGGTGGAGCCGGCGCTGATATTTTTATTGACTCGAATAATGGCAGAATAGTCATTGATAAGGATGAAGACGGTCTCAGCATTCGAGCGGAAATGGGATTTGAGGTCGTTCTTGGAGGACGACAAATTGGCAAAAAGTCTATGGCAGCAGGAGATATGTTTTCCGTAACTTTGCCGGGAAGCAGTATAAGCATCGCTGCCATAATGGCGAAGAAAAGCGAGGATTACCCTACACCGACAACGTCATTAAGTATCACTGAACGAAGCAAGATTCGGATTGGACGCGGTGAACAAAACAATATCCAGATAAAAGACCGCATGGTTTCTGAAGATCATGCAATTATCAAAACTGATCATGACGGGTTCATTATTGAGGATACTGACAGTAAAAATGGAACATATGTCAACGGCGTGCGTATAAAAAGCAAGCGTCTTTCAGATGATGACTTGATTACAATCAGCGGCCATAAAATGCATTATCTCAAAGGGACGCTTATTGTTGCAAACAATGGCTATAGCACAATAGCAAAAGGTCTCCCGGTGGTCTCGGCTCCAGGGAACGGTACACAAGCCCGCGATCAAGGTTTTCAACGCTCTCCTCGGCTCTTGCCATCTATGCCGGCCGGCGAGATAGAAATTCCGGCACCCCACTCCGCAGCGAGTGAACCAACCATTAATTGGCTGACTGTCTTGTTGCCTGCCGGGGCTATGATTTTGATCATGATCCTAATAACGATCATTAGCCCGGGGTTGACGATACTCTACGTCATTTTGCCTTTGATGTCGGCGCTGACTGCAATACTCAGTTATCGTTCGCAAAAAAAGAAGTTCACTGCTGAACTTGAAACACAGGAATCGGACTATCGCCAGACGATCGAAAAAAAACGATCAGAAATCAAAGCGCTGCAGGAACAACAAAAAAATGCGATGCAGCAAATGAATCCCGATACCAGAGCGAAAATGGCAATTGTACGCGAACGACAAAGACGCATGTGGGAACGTACTCCCGCGCATGCAGATTTTCTATCATTCCGTCTTGGCATTGGAGAAGTTCCTTTTACCGTGCGTATAAAAACGCCCAAGATCGATGAAATTTCCAAACCGGGTCAATTGCTCAGCGAAGCAGTCGCGTTGAAAACAAAATATGGAATGATCCCAAATACTCCGGTTGTATATGACCTGAAAAAGGCATCGCCTATGGGTATAATTGGGAAACGCGAGGATGTGCTTGGAGCAGCAAGAAACCTTGTGATGGACGTAGCAACTCATCATTCATATGATGAGGTTAAGATCGTCATGGTGTTTCCCGAACACGAAAAAAGCGAATGGGAATCATTCAGGTGGATTCCTCACGTTTTTGATAACGATCATGAAACACGCTATATGGCTTGCGACAAGAGGAGCGTAAAAAACCTTTTTGCCCGGCTTTATGAGGAAATCAAGCTTCGTGAATTAGCTCTAAAAAGCGCTCCTTCAAAAGAAGAGATGCAGCTTCCTATATACTTGTTTCTCATTGGAAGTCAGGAACTTGTTCAAAACGAAACCCTCATGTCTTATTTGCTGCACCCGCAAAAAGAGATGGGGGTATTTTCCGTTATGCTGTTTGATGCTATAGAAAAGTTACCTAAGGATTGCCTGGGAATTGTTTCTGTAGAAAACAATGCCGGTAAACTAGTCAAGTACGAGAATGAACAAAGAGTCTTTATTGCTGACAAGACTGCGATCACGGAAGCAGATCTGTTTTCGCGAGGGATTGCTCCCGTTCGACTAAGAAAAATTGTCGATCCGAGCAACCTGCCAACAACGCTGTCATTTCTTGAAATGTATAAAGTACAACTGCCGCAAGAACTAGAGATCGATAGGCGCTGGATGGCAAGCGAACCCTATACCGGCCTTGTAGCACCTGTTGGAGTGACGCAAAATGGACAGTTGCAGACGATTAACATTGGTGAGGGCACGCGAAGCTATGGATGGCATGGGTTGGTTGCGGGAACAATTGGCTCAGGAAAGAGTGAGTTTTTACAGACGCTGATTTTATCCCTTGCGGTTAATTACCGCCCACAAGATGTAGCTTTCGTCTTGATCGATTATAAAGGTGGCGCTATGGCGAACGCGTTTATGCGATTGCCCCATCTAGCCGGTATCATTACAAACCTGGGCGGAAATCAAACTGACAGAGCACTGATTTCGATCAACAGCGAAATTCGGCGAAGGCAGGCAGCTTTCGATAAAGTCGGGGTTAATCATATCAATGATTACCAGCGAAAATTCAGAAATGGTGAGGTCATAGAGCCCTTACCGCATCTGTTCATCATCGTTGATGAATTTGCTGAATTAAAGAGTGAAAAGCCAGAATTCATCAGCGGGCTTGTTACTGCTTCGCGAGTTGGTCGAAGCTTGGGTATCAAGCTGATACTCGCTACACAAAAGCCATCTGGCGTGGTTGATGAACAAATCAAGGGAAATACTGGGTATAGTATCTGTCTGAAAGTCCAATCGTCCAGTGATAGCAAAGAGATGCTCGACAGGCCGGATGCAGCACTCATCAACAGCCCGGGAAGAGCTTATATCAGAGTAGGTGCAGATCATATATATGAAATGTTCCAAGCTGCATGGAGTGGCGCGGAATATTCTGACAAAAAGGCAACTATGAGCGCTTTTAGTATTCGTGAAGTAGACCTAGACGGAAGTCGTCATCATTTGAGCCGAGACCTCTTTCAAGTAGAGTATAGAGAAACTCATTCACAGCTTCAAGTTATTGTTGCACAGATTAGCATAATAGCTCAGAAACAAGGCATCCCGAAAGTCAGAAGCATTTGGATGCCACCACTACCCGAAAGACTTTTTTTGGAATTAATGCAAAATGTGGATAAACCGGTAATAGGCTTAGTTGATGACCCGGGAAGGCAGATGCAATATCCTCTAGAAGTTGATTTTATTAAGAATGGACATTTATCAGTTTTTGGAGCCCCGTCTTCTGGCAAAACGACGCTGCTAAAAACGATGATTGTTTCTATTTGCAAAACATATTCTCCCGATGAATGCTGCGTGTATGCAATAGACTTTGGATCGCGTGCTCTGGGGTCATTAGAAGATTTTCCTAATGTCGGTGGAGTAGTTATGGTTGATGAGGCCGAGCGGCTTAAAAACCTGTTGAAGTTCATACTTAAGCAGATCGATCAACGCAAAACAATTTTCTCAAACGCGGGGGTTTCAAATATTACTTCTTACCGGCTTACTAAAGGATGCTCCTTGGCAATGATTGTGCTTTTGATCGACAATTATCCTGCACTCCTAGAAATATATCCAGAAACAGAGGAACTAATGGTCCAAATCACACGAGAAGGGAGCAATCTCGGCGTATTTGTGGTATTGACTGCAAACACACCGGGGGCAGTGAAATATCGAATTGCCGCGAATTTTAAAATATCGATTGCTCTCCAGATGGCGGATAGAGGTGATTACAGCACAATCGTTGGGAGGACCACGGGGCTCGACAATTCCGCTCCTTATGGACGTGGCTTAATCCGGGACAATCCACCTCTTGAGTTCCAGACTGCTCTGCCAATTTCAGGGGATGATGAAGGAGATCGTACGGAAAACCTGCGGAAACTCGCCGTAGATCTCAATAAAAGCTGGAACGGTGCAAAGGCGGAAGAAATTCCTGAAGTACCAAAGAAATTGACTCCAGAGATGCTAATTGCAAAATCACAAAGTTTACAGGCGTCCTTTAGCCTGCCGCTCGGCATCGATTTTGAAACAGTTGCGCCTTTGCTGCATAATTTCAGAGAGGAGGAGCATCTACTGATTGCGGGGAATGCTCGTTCTGGAAAGTCTACATTTCTGAACTCCATTATTGAAGTGATCGGGCTCATGGATTGTGGCGATGTTTACATCTTCGACTCACGGTTCGAGCCGCTTTCCGCTGTCTATGGATTATCTTGTGTAAAAGGATATGCTAGTGGACTGGAAGAATCAGAAAAGCTCTTGAACTTACTTTCGTGTGAAATTGGTCGGCGCAAAAAAGGGATTAAAGAGAAAAAGGCCTCTGAAGAACGCGATATTTTTATTGTAATCGACAATTATCACGATTTTAATGACATTGCTAGTCAGGCATTCAAGAACGAAATAGAAAGCATAGTGAAACGTGAACGTGGCCTGAAGATACATATTTTGTTAAGTGGACTTACGAGTGATATGGCCTCAGGGTGGGAAGGGTATATAAAAGCAATGCGCGAGTCGCAAACTGGCGTTTTATTTGCAGGAATAAACGATCAGCAAGTATTCAACGCGAGGGCATCCTATCTTGAGGCATCAAAGACACTAAAGTTGGGTGAAGCGTACTATATCTACCATGGCAGTGTCAAAAAGATTAAAACAGCTAGTAGATTCTAGGATGATGGGAAGGTTGGCTCGGCAATGAAGTGGCAAATCAACAAAAAGGATATCGTTTTGCTCGCGGCATATCTTGGGGGAGATATAATCATCGGGGTAGACGACCCCTATTTGGGTTGGCTTGCAGAGCAAGTGGAAGAGCAATGGCCTAGAACAATGCAAACGTTGATCCAACTGGGTGTGGCTTGCTTCGATGAGACGAACATCCTAAAAATCAATGCTGAACTCGATGAATCTATCGACATATGTTGTCATCCAAAGCGATTTATATCAATCGGTATTTATGGAGACATAAAGAAAAAGACAACCATTAACATAGGGAAGGGCAAGTTTGTCGTTGTTGATGAATCTGTCGATATAGTCAGCCTTGAGCTCCAAGAATACTCTGATGATAGTTTACATATGCTATTATCCGATTTACTTAATTTACCATCTGCCGCAGCGCGTTTTCTTGAGAGAACAATTACAACCGATAATACGGTCGTTTCACCTGTCCAAATAGAGTCTGTCGAAAAATCAAATGCGGATAGCATGATCAGCGATATGTTTTCTGATCCGGACATGAAAGCGTTGATCGTGCTTGGAGACTACGGACAGAGCGGGTCGGGTATAAGGACATTCGGAATCTATGTGAAGACGGGACGAATCTTGCGGCTTGACGAATCAAACAATGGTTCTCTCAATATGCGTTCAGTAACAGCAAACGATGTGCTGGCTGAAATAATGAAAGAGTGATCGGAGTTTTACATGAACACTGATGACGAAATTTATAAATATCAACCCCTCTGGGGTAATTGGTATATTGAG
>DATMYT010000458.1:0-8853 GCA_035560855.1 Negativicutes bacterium
TTCTAGAATAATCCGATTCTCATCAGCCACTATGATTCTCCTTTTCTAAATCAAAATCGCACTTATTTTATCCAATGTCGCAGTGCTTGAAGGCCATCTGCAAAAAGATCATCAGAAAGAATTGCACATTCCTCCTGATGATATAGCCTTGATTAACTCTACAAATACGAAGCAGAAAGTTTTATTGACATCGGTTTATTTTTTCTTTTTGTCTAAAAATGCGGCCACCAGCTCTTTGTGTTCCTGTGACATCATGCAGACATCCTGTGCGTATGCTTCATATTCCAACGCATCATCCAAACTTAGTTCGAAGCTTCGATTCATCACCGATTTGTTCAATGCGAGAGCAATAGGCGAACGCGCAGCAAGTTGACTGGCTAACTCATTCACCGCAGTATCCAGTTGATCATCTTCCACAACATTGGTTACCAATCCCATTTCGAGAGCTTTTTCTGCATCGAATGCCTGTCCCAACATCGTCATTTCCTTTGCTTTAGCCACGCCTATCAAGCGAGGCAAGTTGTAAAAAATTCCGCAATCGGGCACCAATCCGACATTAATAAAAGAGGCGGCAAATTTAGATGATTTTGCGGCAATGCGAAAATCACAGGCACAAGCAAGTGCCAGACCGCTTCCAGCCGCATAGCCATTCACTGCGGCAATGACCGGTTTGTCCATCGTCATAAGTGTTTTATATAGTATGTGGACATTTCGCAAGCGTTTGCGTCCAGCATTCGGCGCAGAGGTTCCCATCGTCTTGATGTCGCCTCCTGCGCAAAAAGCACGCCCGTTCGCTCTCAAAACGACAACCCTCACTTCATCGTCACGTACGATTTGCGCCAACACCTCTTTTATTTCTTCACGCATTACCATATCCATCGCATTTAATGCCTGCGGCCGATTCAACGTCAATGAGAAAACATTTTCTTGTTTTTCTACAAGAATCGTTTCGTACATTTTATCCACCTCTTTACAATAATTTAAGCTTTACTTATTTCCCTTTGAACTTCGGCGGCCGTTTTTCCAGGAATGCCGTAATCCCTTCTATCCGGTCTTCAGTGCCAAAAATAAAGCTTTGAGCAAGCTTTTCCAACATCAGTCCGGTGGTCAAATCAGCATTGAGTCCCTGATTGACGACTTGTTTTGCCACCTGAAGCGTGATGCTGCTCTTGTCCGCAATTTCTTTCGCCATGGTCAAAGCTTTGTCCATCAATTCCTGTGGTTCGACAACACAATTAACCAAGCCTATTTTTTCTGCTTCTTCAGCTGTGATAAGTTTGCCGGTAAAAATCATTTCCTTAGCCTTGGCCGGACCTACCAACCGGCTCAAACGCTGGGTCCCGCCAGCGCCTGGCAATATTCCCACATTGATCTCGGTCTGCCCCAATTTAGCCGTCCTGCTGCAAATCCGGATATCGCAGGCCATCGCCAATTCGAGACCGCCTCCCAACGCAAACCCGTTAATAACCGCGATGGTCGGTTTTACATTGTTTTCAATCTCGGCCACTATACTAGGCGTTTCGCCGTACATGGTCTCAACAGAAGACCGTACTTTGAGCGAATTCAAGTCGGCGCCTGCTACAAACGTTTTTTCGCCCGCTCCGGTTACGATAATAACCGCAATCGTTGGATCATTCCCAAATTCCGCAAAAGCATTGCTTAATAAGCGCCAAGTATTTTTATCCAAGGCATTCCTAACTTCCGGCCTATTGATTGTAATGACCCCAACCTTATCTTTACGTTCCACCAAGATAGCACTATCCAACGTCCCGCACCTCCTTGAAAAGTAAAATATTATCCCAAATCAAGTTCGACTGCTTCATAGGCCTGTTTCATCAATTGGAAAAATTCATTAAAATCTTCTTCATCGTCTGATTTCGCTCCCAACATAATGCCTTTGGGATCCAGGGTATGGATAATCTCAAGTTCTTCAACGGTGGGAGTTACCACCGCTTTCACATTAGGAGAAATTTGCAAATTCCAGCCTACCTGTGCTTTGACAGCTTCAATCGTCACGCCGGGGAATAGTGCATCGAGATACATTTCCTTGGTTTGTTCGTCAAAACGAAAAATACACTTCTGGGTAATAACAGCTGATGGTCCCCGCCCAACAAGTCCCGCCTTTTTTCTCGAACCTGGTCCCGTCAAATGACCCGGGGAAGTGATAAAATCGATTTTTTCTACAAAACCTTTGTCCAATTGCATGACAATGGTCGTTTCCCCGCAGGAAGAAGCAATATCATTGGCACCACCGCTACCCGGCAGGCGTACCACGGGTGAAGCGTAAGACTTGTCGCCAATAATGGCCGTCGTGTTCAGATTACCGAACTTGTCGATCTGAGCACCCCCAATAACGCCGCGGTTGATGTACCCTGCCTGTCCATCGCTGAATAGGCGCCACATTTCATGAATCATTAGTGCATTTTCAGCTGTGGGATTGTCGGCGATAGACCAGGGAACTCGCCGCGACATTCCGCCCACACCACCCCCTTCATAGACAAAAATGGAGTCTTTGGCATGCGTTTTCGCAGCGACCAACCCGCCCATCATGGGCAAGCCGATCCCCACAAATACCAGTTCCCCGTTTTTTATTTCATGTGCGCAACAAACCGCCATCAGTTCTTTGGTGGTAAATTTTTCTGCCAGCATCTGTTTGACCTCCATTTCCATCTTATGCTTTGAACTCAGGAATCTGATAATTGTCGCGTTCCATCTGCATTAACTTATTTAAGCGATCCTGACCCAGTTTGTCCAGATAGCCCTGCCAGCTTCCCGTGTCCAAAACCCACTCCTTAACCCATTGCTCAAAGGTTTCCTGCGACTTGTTGTACAACATGAAGTTGCGGCGGAAGGGCAGATCACACCAGTAATAGCCTGCTGTCCACATAGGATGGCTGCAGAACGGCACTTGTACCACAGCATCGACAGTGTAGCCGGGAATTGCGGTCAGATTGGACATTTTTCTGATTTCTTGGGTCGATACGATCTCTTCGCAGGTTATGACCACCGATTTAGCCGCACGTGCAATCGTAGGATCGTTCATCAGAATCCCCCAAATTTGACCATTACCGCTCAAATCGGCTTTTTGAACGTGAATGAAAGCGACATCGGGATTAGCTGCAGAAACCAAGGCGACCGGTTCGCCTGTATAAGGATCATCCATCAGCTTGATTTTATTGTTGTACTTGGGGATATCGCTGCCCAGCATGGACCGGGTTGCCATAAACGGAATGTTCATGGATCCGGCAAGGAAACGCAAACTCGCGGCATAATTGGAGTATTCCTCCGTCTCCACCTTTACAGGAATTCCTTTTTCCACGGCTCGACGATAATTGAGTCCACTCCCTACCGACCCGATCCAGACGTAAGCGCCCTCGACCTTCCGGATGCAACCGGCGCCGATTACAATATTTGCAATATCCATCCCTGATGCAGTAATCATGGTGAGATCCTTTTTCTCCTGCCGAATCATCTCAAAAGCAATTGCGAAGGGGTCACGAGCCCCTAGTCCGCCGAAGGAAAACGAGGATCCGTTGGGCAAATATTTTTCGACTGCATCATGCAAGCTGATTTGTTTGTCTTTACCACTTTTCATGTTTTCGCCGTCCTTTCATTATTTCAAACCGACAAGGGGCCAATAGAACAGCACCCATGGGACCAGCAGCGCAAACACGCCGATGGTCAACGGAATGCCGATGCGCAACATGTCTTTTGCCTGAAACGCGTTGGTCCCATAAGCGATCATGGTATTGGCCGAATTAACGGGTGACAGGAATACGTCGTGAGACATAACACACACGCCCATCAAGATTCCAATAATGGGGATATCCGGCCGATTCATTGCCATCAGGAAGCCTAAAATAGCCGGCACTATCGCCACGATACATGACGTGATACTTGTAAAAGCCATACGAATTAGAAAGCAAAGGCCAAAGATGGTAAACACCATGATGAAGAAAGGCAAGTTGCCCACTCCAGCCGCAATAAGCGATACCTGCGCCAGCCATTTGGCCGCCCCAGTTCGCATCAAAACCTCCCCTAAAGATATCCCCGCGCCGAACATCAATATGGCAGTCCAGTCAACTTTGCCATATAATTGTTTCCATGTAGCAACCCCAATATAAGGAAACAACATAACAAACACCGACATAATCGATACTGTGGTGGCATCGATGCCATGAAACCGGTCTGTAGCCCACATGATGATGGTCAAGGCCAACATGACGGCTACCCGTTTTTCCGCATTGGACATGGGGCCCAAATCTGTTACGCATTTATGCAGATATTCTTGACCGCCAGGCAGTTCATTAAATTCGAACTTATGCATCCGCGTCATGACAAAGTATAAAATCACGCCCATAGCCAGCGAGAGAGGAAAATTGTAAAGCAACCAGTCCAAATAAAGAACAGGTTTAAGCCCTGCCCCTACAATAAACTGGGCCACAACCGGATTGGGAGCCGAGCCTGTCAACACGCCTACTCCAGTCAAGGATGGCAAAATCCCGACGCTCATCATCATGGCCTTACTGATCTGACTGTCCAGGGGTAACTTAAAAGTTTTATTCAAGCCCAATACAATCGGCACCATTGTGGCGGCACGCGCGATAACCGAGGGGATTAGAAATGTTAGGACGAACCCGACAACAATAATCCCGGCTATAATCGCATTAACTTTTATTCCGACTGCTCGAAGAATCATATAGGCAATCCGGGTTTCAAGACCCGTATTAACAATAGCGGCCGCCATAAATATTCCAGCCGCGACAAAAACCCAGCCTGAATTTACGAATCCGCTCATAGCAAGCGGAATGGCTTTAGCGGTTCCAAGAAGGGGTCCGGAAACCCCTGCGGCCGGAGAAAAGCCAAGCGCCAACAGCATAAATAGAACCAAAGCTATCGCGCTCTCGCCATATGGCATGGCTTCCGACATCCACATGATAACGGCAAACAACAGAACGGCCAGAACCCTATGTCCTGCAGTTGATAACCCTGCAGGTGTAGGCAGAAACATTACTGCTAGCATCAGAATGAAAGCTACCGCAATGATATAGGGCTTCCGGTCAATTGTTTTTTTCATGCTTACACGCCTTCCTTTTTACAATCTTTATTGGTCGATACGACCACCTATTTTATAATTCTGTTGCCATTTTCATCATATTCATATACACCCTTACCGACCTTGCGCCCCAACCGGCCAGCTTTCACGTACTGCACGTGCAGAGGGCAGGGTTTGTATTTGTCGCCGAACATCTTGGCCAAATATTCCAGGCTTTTCAGACGGGTGTCAAGACCCACAAAGTCTACCATCTCGAACGGGCCCATGGGATGGTTCAGTCCAAGCTTACAAGCCTTGTCGATGTCTTCGGCCGTTCCCAGTCCCTGTTGCAGCATAATGAAGGCTTCGTTGCCGATGATTGCCTGAATCCGACTGGTAACGAATCCGGGGGATTCCTTGATGCTAACGATCTCTTTCTGGAAAGATTTTCCCAGTTCAAGCGATATCCGGGTCGTTTCGGTAGAGGTCTCGAGTCCGTTCACCATTTCGATCAGTTTCATCTTGTGTACGGGATTGAAGAAATGCATGCCAATAAATCGATCCGATCGGTTCGTCACCGAAGCGATTTCGGTGATACTCAGTGAAGTAGTATTCGTGCCTAAGATAACATGAGGAGCGCAAAGTTTATCGAGTGTTTCAAATATCTTCTGCTTGATTTCCAAATCTTCCGGTGCTGCCTCGATCACATAGTCTACATCTGCAAAGTCTTCCAGTTTGGTTGTGGTAGTCAAGTTGCCCAGTGTCAGGTCTTTTTCAGCCTGGGTGGTTTTACCACGGGCAATGCCCTTGTCCAGTTCAGAAGTTATGTTTTTCAGCGCATTGACTAGGAACTGCTCCGCAATATCTTGCAGAATGACCTTGTAGCCGTTCTGCGCAGCTACCTGCGCAATGCCCCGACCCATCAACCCCGAACCAACTACACCAACTGTTTCTATCTTCATTTTTATCATCTCCATCAATTACTTCTACACAAAAAATTAACCCTTCTCATTGCCAGCGATCAATACACAGCTTAATTGAGGCGGTCCGCCGAAAGTATGTGACAATCCGCGTGAAACGTTTTTAATCTGACGTTGCGGGTTATCTACCTTGTATTGAAGCTGTTTGTAGATTTCATATGTCATCCGCAACCCGCTTGCGCCGACCGGATGCCCGAAACATTTCAGACCACCATCCACATTGACCGGCAATCCGCCTTCCCGTTCAAAGAACCCTGCCTCAATATCCTCTTTGGCCTTGCCTCTGGCGCTAAAGCCAAAATCTTCGTATATCAGCATTTCTGTTATCGTAAAACAATCATGCACTTCCGCTACATCAATTTCCGTGCGGGGGTTCTTGATCCCAGCCATTTCGTAGGCTTTAGATGAAGAGGTTTTCAATGCATCAAAACTAGTCCAGCTAAAACCTGGACGGCTTTGCGGCAAAACCGAATCCATCGCTATACCAAAACCTTTGATATAAATCGGATCCGGACGCATTGATTTAGCCAGGTCTGCGCGAGTGATGATCGCGCAGGCAGAGCCGTCACTGTTGCCGCAACAGTCAAGCAGCCCCAGCGGTGAAGCAATGATAGGCGCCGCCAAAACTTCTTCGAGAGTTACTTCTTTATGGAAGTGTGCCTTTGGAGCCAGCATACCGTTTCGATGATTTTTGACAGCAATTCTGGCGATAGTTTCTTTGCCTTGTTCGAGTGTTAATCCATACTGCTCAAAATAGCGAGTCCCGATTAATGCAAATGAGCCTGGCGCAGTCCTTCTGGCTTCATACACCGGATTCATCCCGCGACCGACTCCCAGCCCTGGCGAGCCGGTATCTTTGAGTTTCTCTACACCCATAGCCATGACTGTATCATAGGCACCGCTGGCAACCGCCATGATCGCCGAAATCAGGGCAACATGACCGGCACAGCACCAATTTTCATTGCGGATAACTGGGATATTCTTGAATTTCAGTGCGTCGATAACTTGGGACCCGCCCAATCCGCCTACAGGAGCATACATCTGACCGACGAACACAGCTTCGATGTCTTTGGGCCCAATGCCGGCATCTTCATAAGCTTCATACGCCGACTCGATGGCCAAATCGCTGACGCTGCAATCCCAGCGTTCCCCGAACCGCGAACAGCCCATACCTACGATGGCTACATTATCTTTAATTGTCATTGCTCCATACCTCCATTTCGCACCGGACGACATTTCCAATAGTAATTTATGAAGTTAGAGCCTTCATATATTCGACGGAACGTGAACTCTACTTCCATGCCGATTTTTATTTCATTCTTGTTAAAATCGGTCATAAGAAGATAATAACGAATTCCTTCACTATCATCCGCAACAGTCTGGACGACAACCGGATCATCGGCTCGCCCTGCCAGATTGTCGATGGAATAAGTGAATACTTTAGCGGTTCGATCAGACAATCGTACTTCCTCGTATTCATCCTTTGACCCGCACGAAATACAGATTCGGTTGATAGGAAATATCCCTTGTCCGCATTGCTTACACCGACTGCCGTAAAGTCTCAAGATGCCTTTTTGTTCACGCCAGGTTGCCGCATTGGATGGAAAAGTGCGGAAAGGTTCCCCCGGCAATGTGTCGACCAAGCCGCGGAATGAAAGATACCGAGTGTAAGACTCCAGCATTCTTTTTTGGTTCAGGGTATTTTGCACAATGTGCTTTTTCTGAATTTTTCTCACGTCCGGCGTAACTTGAAAAATGAAAGCGTCCGCTCCATTTCCATAAGCTGCCATCAGAATGTAATCACCCGGATTAGCAGTTTCCAGTGCGCCAGTCAACCCGAACAATGCCTGAGCTGCACCGCAATCACCGACCTGCATCATGAAGGAATCCTGGAGTTGTTCCGGGGTAAACCCTGTTTTTTTTGCAACAGCTATACTATCTTTCAACCCAGGGGTGGAAAGTATAATCTTTTGAAATTCTTCCGACTTCATCCCAGTTTTTTTCAATACACCTTTAACCGCTTGGGTCATGGCGGTTGTGTAGCCCTTGTCTGTTATAAATCGCCCTTCTCCATAGTTAACATAACAGTCTCCTTCATTTCGCCAGACATCAATAATTTCCGTATTGACCGAGTAAGTCGCAACTAGTTCGGCGATTATGCCATTCTCACCAATCAGGACTGCAGCCGCAGCATCGCCAAATAGTTGTTCCTGATCCGATTTCGGATATCCGTTGCGGCAGTCTGCCGCAGTGACGATCACTTGCCTCGCCGATTTGGCCTTCACTGCATCAATGGCGCTCCGTAAAGCATTGCTGCCAGCTTTAGGCGTGTTTGAATAATCAGCTGTAGCCACGTCATTTCGCAAATCGCATACTGCCGCTATCATGCTGGCGCTCGACTTTTCGGCGTACGGATGAGTTGTGGAGGCAAAATATAGCGCATCCACATCACTCCTCTCCACGCCGTCCAAGCAGCCAATAGCTGCTTGGACAGCCATCGTTAGACTATCTTCATCTGTATTGGCCACGCTACGTTCCCCTTTGATCCCGCCGCGTTCCCATGCCCGGCCGATTGTTTTTCGCTCCAGACGATAATATGGAACATATGCGCCAATTCCAACGATCCCCACACCCATGGATACATTCCTCCTAACAATGAATTTGGTCAGTTACACGTAAGAAGTTCCTTGCCCAAATAATTAATGCCGAACTGTACTATTCACATCATCTCTCTTTTCTTTTTTTCTCTCTTTTCTTCTCTATGCAAATACCATACCAACAAAAAAAACAGATGGGCATTACTTACGCAATGCCCATCTGTAAAGCTTCTCAAGGATA
>DATMYT010000459.1:0-2366 GCA_035560855.1 Negativicutes bacterium
TATTACTGTTGAGCAGTTGGTGGATTTTCTGACTGCCGATCCGGCGGGGAGGGAATAACATGCTAGCTATATTTATCGGCAGTTTTGTCGCATTGTTGGCGTTGGGCATTCCCATCTCAATAGGGTTGGGTGGTTCGGCCATGGTTTATGTTTTGATGCAGGAAGATTTATCGCTGACAATGTTGATTCAGACAACTTTTGCAGGAATGGCGTCGTTCCCGCTTTTGGCGATTCCATTATTTATGCTGGCCGGCAATCTCATGAACGAGGGAGGGCTGACTCGTGATCTAGTTCGCTTCGCCCGCTTGCTTATGGGACATATAAGTGGCGGATTGGGGTTGGCCACGATTCTTGCCAGTGCGATTTTCGCCGCCATTTCCGGCTCAGCCGTGGCTACGGCGGTTGCCATCGGTATGGTGATGATTCCTGCCATGAAGGATGCCGGCTATGATGAAGAGGTATCAGCGGCAGTTACAGCGACAGCGTCCTGTATGGGCCCGATCATCCCGCCGAGTATTCCCTTCATCATGTACGGGGTTATTGCCAACGTATCCATTGGCGCGCTGTTCTTGGGCGGCGTGGTGCCAGGCTTATTGCTTGGAGCGGGATTGATGGTTTATATGTACTATGTTGCAAAGAAAAGAAACTACCCACGTGAACAGAAGGCCTCGTTCAAGGAAGTGCTGGCGGGAGCTTGGCAAGCATTGCCCGCATTGCTTATGCCGGTCATTATCATGGGAGGTATTCTTGGCGGAGCCTTTACTCCTACGGAGGCGGCCGGAGTGGTAGCGGTCTACGCGCTGATTGTCGGCGGAGTATTTTACCGCAGAATCAAATGGCATCGCATGCCTGATATTCTTCTCAGTTCAGGGATTGAGTCGGCTATGGTCATGCTGCTGCTCGGCCTTTCCGAACCTTTTTCCTGGATTATTGCCGCGGAGCAAATTCCTCAGTTGATCATCAACGCTATTGGTCAGATTAGTTCTTCGCCTTATGTCGTACTGTTTTTGATCAATATTTTACTGATTGTGGTAGGCATTCCGCTTGAAACAGCACCAGCTATCACGATTGTTACTCCCGTTATTGCTCCCATGGCGGCGCAATTGGGCATTGATCCGGTTCATCTGGGGATTGTGGTGTGTTTTAACTTGGTGCTTGGACTTATTACGCCTCCGGTTGGCGCTGTGTTGTTCGCCATTTGCAGTATCGCCAACATGAGTCTGGAGAAGCTCAGTAAGGGGATCTGGATTCCGTTTATTATTGCGCTGGGAGTTTTGGCATTGATTACGTATATTCCGGAATTGACAACTTTCTTACCCAGAACGTTAATGTAGGCAAAGTAAGTTGGTATAATGCCAGGGGAAATTCTGTTGACGAAGGAGTCTTTTATAATGAAAAAGCCGAATGTTTATGTGACCCGGATGTTGCCACAACCGGCCATTGATTTATTGAAAGAACACTGCGAGGTGGAAATCAATCCGGACGACCGAGTGTTGGGGCGCGCCGAATTACTGGAAAAAGTCCGGGGACGCGATGCTGTATTGTGTCTGTTGACGGATACCATTGATGATGAAGTGTTTGCGGCGGCAGGCCCGCAATGCAAAATTTTCGCCAACTATGCAGTGGGATTTAATAACGTCGATGTGGCGGCAGCTACGCGGCATAAAATCATGGTGTCCAATACCCCGGATGTGTTGACGGATGCTACCGCCGACCTGGCCTGGACGTTGCTGTTCGCAACAGCCCGACGAGTGGTGGAATCGGATACGTTTTTGCGCGATGGCAAGTTTAAAGGTTGGGGCCCGATGCTTTTATTGGGGCTTGATATTACCGGCAAGACGCTTGGAGTGATTGGAAGCGGTCGCATCGGCGGCAATTTTGCAGCCAAAGCTAAAGGTTTCAAGATGAAGATTCTGTACAATGATATTCAACCGAATCCTTCTTTTGAAGCGGAAACCGGAGGAGTCCTTGTCGACAAGGAGACTTTGCTTAAAGAAGCGGATTTTGTTTCCATTCATGTACCGCTAATGCCGTCAACACATCATTTGATCAGCACCCGTGAATTCAAACTGATGAAGAATACCGCCGTTTTGATCAATACATCCCGTGGACCAGTGGTAGATGAAAAAGCGTTGGTGCAGGCGCTGAAATCCGGTGAAATTTGGGGCGCAGGGTTGGATGTGTTCGAGAATGAACCTGCGGTGGAACCGGAATTACTGAAATGTAAAAATGCGGTTCTACTGCCGCATGTGGCTAGCGGAACTATCGATACCCGGACCAATATGGGCTTGATTGCGGTGCGCAACATTCTAGCCGCCATGAAGGGTGAAGTTCCTCCCACGGTGGTCAACAAGGAAGTTCTCGGC
>DATMYT010000460.1:0-5156 GCA_035560855.1 Negativicutes bacterium
GTTCGGAAAAGACTGAATAGACTTGATATTTTGGAGGGAGTTTTTTTGAAAAGCATTCAAAAAGAAGCGACCGTCGGGTTTGAAGAGACCAGCGATGCGTTGGTTACCGTTACTCCTTCGGCGATCGGACAAGGGATTACAGTAGAGCTTGTTTCTTCCGTGAAACGTCAATATGGGGAACATATGGAGGCTTTGATCGTGGCAACAGTCACAGAAGCCGGTTACACGGACGTGCATGTAAAAGTTGTGGATAAAGGGGCTTGGGATTATGCACTGCAGGCGCGTGTCGTAGCGGCCTTGAACAGAGGTGATGTTGCATGAATACGGATGCTAAATCAAGGCTGCGCCGCACGATGATGTTTGTTCCCGGCAACAGCCCCAAAATGATTAACAATGCTGATCTTTACGGCGCCGACACAATTATGTTTGATGTGGAGGATTCCATTTTCGTATCGCAAAAAGACGCCGCTCGCCTCATGGTGAAGTATGCACTTAAAGCGATACCGTTTAACTGCGAGACGGCAGTGCGCATCAACCATGTGACACAAACCCCTTTTGGGATCGATGATCTGAAGGCGATTTTACCGTCCAAGCCAGACTTGATCCGGTTGCCGAAAACGGAATCAGTCGATGAAGTGCGCTTGGTGACCAAAATGATCGAAGAAGTAGAACAGCGGGAAGGGTTCCCTGCAGGGTCAATCAATATTATTTGCGCTATTGAGAGCGTCAGAGGCCTCTATGAGGTGCGCGCCATAGCGAAGGAGCCACGCGTGGTGGCGATTGCCCTGGGTGGCGAAGATTTTATTGCTGATTTGAGGACGCAGCGCACGCAACGTGGGATTGAGTTTTATCATGCTCGTTCCGAAATCCTTCTAGCCGCACGTGATGCCGGTATTCAAGCAATTGATACTGTGTATGCCGAGGTGGCGAATTTGGAAGGGTTCCGTCAGGAAGTGACGGATATCAAGGATATGGGCTTCGATGGAAAATCGGTTGTTCACCCTACCCAAATCAGTATTGTTCACGAGATTTATACGCCGACGGAAAAGCAAATCGCTCACGCAGTGAAAGTACTGGCCTGCTATAAAGATGCTGTAGCCAATAACAAAGGTGTATTGGCGGTTGACGGAAAAATGATCGATGGGCCGATTGTTGTCCGGGCAGAGCGGATTGTAGCGCAAGCAAGAGCAGCAGGTATTCTTGCTGAGGAGGGATACGAAGATGCAAAATAAAGCGGGACGTGAGCTGCCGACTCACATTTACGGTCTAAAAACATATCGGCCATACGAAGGGTTGTTTATTGATCCGCCAGCACCTGTTCTAATGGCGGGCAGAACGCTGCGCGTTGGACGGCCAGGCAGCAACAAAGTGTTGGCTTCGCTGGTGGAAGCGGTAGAAGCCACCGGCTTGCGCGACGGGATGACCATTTCGTTCCATCATCATTTTCGCGATGGCGATTATGTCAACAAATTGGTGATGACAGCCATTGCTAGCAAGGGGATTAAAGATATTAGGATTGCGACCAGCTCACTTAATGATTGCCACGACTTTCTCATTGATTACATTGAGGACGGCACGGTTACAGCGCTGGAGACGAGCGGACTGCGCGGGAAGCTCGGCGCTTATCTGACCCAAAATCCCGGCAAATTGAAACGTCCGGTAATTATTCGTTCTCACGGCGGACGGGCTAGAGCTATTGAGGCGGGCGAAGTAAAAATTGATGTGGCGTTTATGGGCGTTCCGACTTGTGACCGTTTTGGCAATGCTACAGGTCGCATCGGCAAATCGGCTTGTGGCGCATTGGGCTATGCCATGCTCGATTCGCGTTTCGCTGAGCAGGTTGTGCTGGTCACGGATAATCTAATCGACGGCTATGTCTTTCCCTATAGCATTCCTCAGACTGATGTCAACTACATTGTACCGGTGGAAACAATCGGCGATCCTGAAGGCATTGCATCTGGCATTCTGAAGATCACCAAAAATCCGATCCAATTATTGCTGGCGGAAGCGGCGGCCAAGGTCATCGAATACTCCGGGTACTTTAAAAACGGGTATTCCATTCAACTGGGCGGCGGCGGTTCGGCGCTGGCGGCGGGACGCTATATTCGCGAGAAGATGATCAAGCAGCAGATCAAAGGCAGTTTTGGAGTCGGCGGTGTAACGGGCGTATTCGCCAAAATGCTAGAAGAAGGACTATTTGAAATTTGTTATGATACCCAGACGTTTGATACGGCGCCGATTCAGTCGCTACGGGAAAATCCCCGTCATGTGGAAATGTCGTGTTCGTTCTACGCGAACCCGTGGAGTCCGGGCCCGATCATTAATAATCTGGACGTTGCTATTTTGGGTGCAACGGAAGTTGATCTCGACTTCAATGTCAATGTCATAACGAACTCCAATGGGCAGTTAATGGGGGCTTCTGGCGGCCATTCCGATATTGCTGCCAGTTGCAAGTTGGCCATCATTGTTATGCCGCTAATCCGGGGGCGGTTTCCCATGGTGCTCGACCGGGTGCAAAACATCGTTACACCGGGCGAAAGTATCGATGTGGTGGTGACGGACCGTGGGATTGCCGTCAATCCGCGTCGTCAGGATCTCATCGACAACCTGCGCAAAAGTGGACTCAAGCTAATGACGATCGAAGAACTGCAGGCCTTGGCCCACCGGCTCATCGGCAAGCCTAAAGCCCTTGCGTTGAGTGAAGATGACAAGGATATTACAGCTATCATTGAATACCGTGACGGCACACTCCTTGACGTTATCCGCAAACCGTTTTAAACAGAGCAGGAAATCACAACCTGACCGCGAAGGTCTTTGGTAGATTATTACTTCCTTTGGATGTCATGCGAAAGGAGGCGCAAAGATGAATCGGCGGCGGTTTCTGCAAGGGTTGGGGGGGACGGCTTTAGGTCTTTCGCTAGGCAGTGTACCAAATTCTCTTTTGTATGCAGCTGATCGGGAAAAAGGGGCGGCAATTCTCAAAGGGATGTTGATCATCGATCCCCATGCCCAGCCGGATATGGATTCTTATGATCGAAACCCAACCCCAACCAGTTACCGTTTTATGAAAGAAATCGGAATGGCTGCATGTTGTTATTCGGCGCTGGGCGATGGAAACGCGATGGGGAGAAACTCCTACGAGTACGCCATGCATGAATTGAAGTACTGGTTTGACACTGTTGTCCGCAAGGGCTATGTGAAAAAAATTCTGAAGGCATCTGACATTCCCGAACCTGGCTCCGCAGTGCCCGGTGCCATATTCGGACTGGAAGGCGGGGACGCGCTCTCTGGCAACGTGTCCCGGGTAGACGAATTCTATCGGCTCGGTGTGCGGATTATCACGGTCATTCACTATCACAATAACGAGATTGGCGACATAATGGCGCCTCTAACGGGTTGGCCCGCCGGTCCGTATAAAGGCGGCCTCACCGTTACCGGCCGAGCAATCATTGAGCGAATGCAGAAGCTGGGCATGGTTGTCGATGTTGCCCATTCCAGCGCCGATACTCTGCGGGATATTGTCGCTATGACTCAAAAACCGTTAATTGACTCTCACACTGGACTGTGCGGCAAGGGGTTAAATTGTGGCAGGCGACGTACTTGGCAAGAGATGGAGATGGTCGCTGGCACAGGCGGAGTGGTCTGCAGTTGGCCGGATTGGTGGGGTGGACAAAGAATTCGGACCTTCGGCGATTGGGCCAATGAACTGTTATGGATGAAAAAACGACTTGGCATTGAACACGTCGGAATTGGTACTGACGGAGGCGGATTGCCAAATCAGCTGCAAGGCTACAAAGACTGGCGGGATCTCGTCTTTCTTGCAGAGGCAATGTCCGACGCGGGCCTGTCTCATGATGATATAGCTGCAATAATGGGCCAAAATGTTCACCGAGTCATGAGTGAATGTTTTTAGCCCTTTTTTATGTGCGAATGTGTCCGCTCCATCTTAGGTGGATCGAGGCGAGAAAAATGGCAAAAAAAATCAGCGGCTACATCGTTTGGCCGCCAAGGATTTTATCCTTACTCTTTATTATCACTATTGCATTGATGTCCATGGATGTTATAAGACCGGGGCTGAGTCCCTGGCAGATTCTGGCCGGAGTGTTGATGCACAACATTCCAACCATTGTTATGATTGTTGTTCTGATCATAGCATGGAAGCATGAAATTGTCGGGGGGCTTGCTTTTTTGCTGGCCGGGTTGTTATACATTTTTATGACAGCGCGAGCGAAAATCGACTGGAGTGTGGCCTTGTCATGGAATCTGACGATTGCCGCTCCGGCGCTCCTTGTCGGAATATTGTATTTGATAAGCTGGTATAAAAAACGCCAAAAATAATTGTTAAGGGGCTGTCTCAATCAGGTATGAACCTGCGTTGAGACAGCCTTGCTTACGTTTCCGCCATGTTTTGACAGCAGTGCAAACATGCGCTGCTGCTCCCGAATGAAATCTGAATTAAGAATCGGCAAAGGCGGAGTTATAGCTGAATGACGGCCAATTTTAAGCAGTCCAAGAAATCATCCGCATGGCCTGAGGCTGGGCATTCGACTGCAGGCGGTAATAAAGAAGATTTATCCAGCCAGAGCCAAAACCCTTGCTGAAATATTTGCTCTGATTTTACCCGGATTGAAAGGCCAGCCGGAAGAAGCGGGCCAAGTTGGTTGGTCGAACTCGCCTTTACTACCCCCAAGTTTGGACTTTTTGCTGAGTATGGCTCCGATCAATGCAACCAGGGATCTAGTGAAGACAATTTATCAAGACTCCATGTAATTCAGGTGAAAAACGACTGCCATGCCCGCCGGTCTTGTGAAGTCGATATAACCTATGCCAGAAAAACCTCGGCCTGGTCATTTGTTTCAGCGGTTGACCGGGCTATTTTCATGTTAGAATCGGTTCAACTAACAGGAACTGTTCCATTACGAATGGTCGTGACTGGTTGCTTGTAAAAACGTTGCAAGCCTATATGAATATAACCCCTGCCGCAAAGATTTATTTATTTCACAAACGTCGCTTACCGCCCGCATTCGGCAGATTGAAGACGAATTTGGTGTAAAGATGATTAGGGTTTTGTTATTAGAAATTAGGGGTATCCTTCGTAACTGCCTCGAATGACGTTTCAGTGAATACGTATATTAGTGCATATAGCAAAAGGCCTG
>DATMYT010000461.1:0-5659 GCA_035560855.1 Negativicutes bacterium
GGACATAGAATGCCGTATACGGGCCACTGTACGATCAATGCCCAGCAACGGAATCAATGAAACCAATTCCGGACCATGCATCTTGCCTGTCAATGCCACCCGCACCGGCATGAATACCTTTTTTCCGCCTAACTTTAGTTCTTTTCCAATCGCTTTTAACGTTGCATGTACCTGCTCGCCAGTGATCGTTTCCATCGCGCCAAGCTTTGCTAAAAACTCGTCCATCACTTGAGGCACGTCCGGATCCTGTAAAATAGCTGTCGTTTCTTCATTCTCCATTGTCACATCATCATTAAAAAACACGGCCGCATGTTCGGGTATCTGCGCAGCGAAGCTGACATAGTCGCGTACAGCTCCAACCACTTGCCGAACCCATTCCATACGTTCGGTCGACAAATCATCAGCTATCATTCCCGCCGCTTTCAGGTGCGGCAATGCCATATCGGTCAGTGAATCCAGATCCAGCTTCTTCAAGTAAAGAGAATTTATCCAATTCAATTTGTCAATGTCGAATACTGCCGGGTTTTTCGCCACATGATCCAACGAAAAAAGTTTGACCAGCTCAGCGCTGGAGAAAATCTCCTCTTCACCGGGAGGAGACCACCCAAGCAGTGCCAGAAAATTGACCACCGCCTCCGGGAGATATCCAAGAGCCTTATACTGCTCCACGGATGTCGCTCCATGCCGCTTACTCATCTTGCTGCGGTCTTTGCCCAGAATAAGCGAAATATGTCCAAACTCAGGCAATGGTAATCCCAACGCCTGATAGATCAATATCTGTCTTGGCGTATTTGATAAATGTTCTTCGGCTCGAATGACATGAGTGATCTTCATCAACGCGTCATCAAGCACCACAGCGTAATTATACACGGGAAATCCATCGGATTTGACGATAACAAAATCCCCAACTCCGTTGGAGTCAAAGCTGACCGTTTCTCGTACAGCATCATGAAAAGTTATAGTCTGATTTTCCGGCACTCGGAAACGAATGGTCGGCTTACGCCCCTCGGAAATTAGCTTTTTTTCATCTTCCGCGCTAAGGTTCCGACATTTCCCCATATATTGAGGCATTAGCCCTTTGGCCATCAGCGACTGACGCTCGGCTTCCAATTCTTCGTCAGTACAATAACAACGGTATGCTTTACCGCTCTCCAGCAAGCGCGTTGTATATTCAGCATAAAGGGGCAATCTTTCCGTCTGACGGTAAGGACCATGCTCACCACCTACGTCAATCCCCTCATCCCAGTCAATGCCCAGCCATCGAAGCGCTTCTTTGATATTCTCTTCTGATTCGCGGCTCGAACGTTCAAGGTCCGTATCTTCGATCCGCAAAATCAGCTTCCCGCCATAATGGCGGGCAAATAGCCAGTTAAAAAGGGCTGAACGAGCCCCCCCAATATGAAATGGACCCGTGGGGCTCGGTGCAAACCGAACCCTAATTTTCTCCGTAGACATTCCCATCACCTAATCCTTTCGGCGATTCTTTTTATTTCAACCCAATCATGACGACAGCTTGAGCGGCTATTCCTTCCTTGCGACCGACAAAACCTAGCTTTTCAGTCGTGGTTGCCTTCACATTGACCTGAGCTACCTCGATACATAGCGTTTCGGCGATCCTAGTATTCATTTGGCCGATGTAAGACGCCAGTTTTGGTTCTTGAGCTTCAATCACCGCGTCCACATTGTGCGCAGCAAAGCCGGCTTCTTTCAGTTTATCGCGTACTTCCCGCAGCAAGATCAAGCTGGAAACCCCTTTGTATCGGGAATCAGTGTCCGGAAAGTGTCGGCCTATATCCCCAAGCCCCGCAGCACCCAACAATGCATCCGAAATAGCATGCAGCAAAACGTCTGCGTCCGAATGTCCCTCCAATCCCAAAGGATAAGAGACAGGAACACCGCCCAACATCAACGGGCGCCCTTCCACAAACCGATGCACATCGTAGCCGATTCCCACTCGCTGCATACTCTGCATCCTTCCTCCGGCAGCTACCGCCTCCGCCATCAATACATCTTCCGGCGTGGTTACCTTGAAATTGAAATACGATCCCCTGACCAGACGTACGCTACCGCCAGTCAATTCTACCAATGCCGCATCATCGGTAGCCAATACCCCCGCTGCCGCAGCCTGTTCATGGGCTTTCACCAGCACTTCGCGCCGAAAAACCTGAGGGGTCTGAATCTGCCACAACATGCTGCGGTCTAGTGTCTTCAGTACAATAGCTTCAGCATCCGCCATTTTAATAGTGTCTTTAACCGGTACGGCAACCGCAGCTGCTCCGAATTCCGTCGCAACCCTGATGGACTGTTGAACTGTTTCTAGTTCCACAAAGGGGCGCGCCCCATCATGCACCAACACCAAGTCAGCCTCTTCATCCGTGAGCAAAACAGCGTTTCGAATCGAATACTGTCGCTCCGTACCTCCTTGGACTACCTTCCATGGAATCCTCTGAACGGTTTCACGCAGAAGCTCTACCACACGGTCTTCATTCGACTTCGAAACCGTCACCAGCAGTTGCGTGACGCCCGGCATAGAGTTGAACCGTTGAACCGAATGCCACAATAGCGGCCGGCCGGCCACTAACACGAATTGTTTATCAATTCCGGCTCCCATGCGTGTTGAGTTCCCAGCTGCCGCGATGATCACCGCTACCGTAGGAGACGTTACTGACATACACCGTTCCTCCCTGACCTCAAAACCATTGGTTTATCCAGTTACACCCAAGGAAAAATTCGCCGTTCTCGACGACCCACGAAAGACTCATCAGAAAACGGCGATATCCATCACGTCAAAATAAGCCTGTCAGAAACTATGAATTCTGTGCCTTGGCCCATGAATCGCGTAAAGATACAATCCTATTAAACACCAAGGAACCGGGACGGGAGTCCGAGTCCACGCAAAAGTACCCCTGTCGCAGAAATTGGTACCGATTACCTGAGGATGCATTTGCCAAGCCCGGCTCCATCATCGACTGCTGCAAAATCACAAGCGAATTTGGATTCAGCGCATTTTGACCTTGGTCTCCATTGATGTCGCCCGCTGTATCATCCGCAAACAGGTGATCATACAGACGCACTTCCGCCGGTTGCGCATGAGCCGCCGACACCCAGTGCAAAGTTCCTTTAACTTTACGTCCGGCTGTTGCGCCACCACTCTTTGATTCCGGATCATAAGTGCAATGGACCTCAACGACCTCGCCACTCTGTTCGTCCTTGATCACTTTCTCGCATTTGATGATATATGCGTACTTCAACCGAACTTCCCGCCCCGGCGCCAATCGGAAAAACTTTCCCGGTGGTTGCTCCATAAAATCATCCTGTTCTATATACAAAACGCGGGAAAACGGAATCTGCCGCGACCCCATCTCCAGATTTTCAGGATTATTCTCGGCCGTCAACTCTTCCACTACATCTTCCGGATAGTTATCGATGACCACCTTCAAAGGTCGAAGCACAACCAAGGCCCTTGCCGCCCGCGCATTCAAGTCTTCGCGGATACAGTGCTCCAGCATTTCCAGATCAACCATGCTGTTGCTCTTGGCTACCCCGATCCGCTCACAGAAATCCCGAATTGATTCTGCAGTATAGCCGCGCCGTCGCAATCCGGAAATCGTCGGCATTCTGGGATCATCCCACCCGCTCACAAGTTTCTGCTCCACCAATTCCCGCAGCTTCCGCTTGCTCATCACCGTGTGCGTCAGGTTTAGTCGAGCGAATTCAATCTGTTGCGGCCGGTAGATGTCCAATGTTTCCACGCACCAGTCATATAATGGCCGATGATCTTCAAACTCCAACGTACAAATAGAGTGAGTAATTCGCTCGATTGCATCAGAAACCGGATGCGCATAGTCATACATGGGATAAATGCACCAAGCATCACCAGTCCGATGGTGATTTGCACGCAAAATCCGATATAAAACCGGATCCCGCATTGTAATATTGGGCGAGGCCATATCGATCTTCGCCCGCAAAGTACGTGTGCCATCCGGATACTCGCCAGCTTTCATGCGCCTGAACAAATCGAGGTTTTCCTCAACCGAACGGTCACGATAAGGACTGTTGCGGCCGGGTTCCGTGAGCGTTCCCCGATATTCGCGCATTTGTTGAGCATCCAAGTCACAGACATAGGCCTTGCCAATTCGAATCAACTTCTCGGCATATTCATATAACTGCAGAAAGTAATCTGAAGCGTAAAACATCCTATCAGCCCAGTCAAAGCCCAGCCATCTGACATCTTCCTGAATCGAATCCACATATTCCACATCTTCCTTGCTAGGATTCGTATCATCGAAACGCAGATTACATAATCCGCCGTTTTCAGCAGCAATTCCGAAATTCAGGCAAATGGACTTCGCATGTCCAATATGCAAATACCCGTTTGGTTCCGGTGGGAATCGCGTGTGTACCCGCTGACCATGTTTGCCGGTTTTTGCATCGTCGTTGATAATATTCTGGATAAAATTAGAGGGTAATGTTACATTCGGTGAATCCATGAGAACGCTCCTCTACCTGATTATTTCAGTTTAGCAAAAATCATCCGACCAGCGGCAGTTTGCAAAACTGAAGTCACCAAAACTTCGATTGTGTCACCCAAGTGTTTTCTGCCGTTATCTACGACAATCATAGTCCCGTCATCCAGATAGGCCACCCCTTGGCCTGATTCTTTTCCATCTTTTACAACATGAACCACCATTTCTTCACCTGGCAATACAACAGGCTTCACGGCATTCGCCAATTCATTGATATTCATTACCGTCACACCCTGCAACTCGGCAACCTTGTTGAGATTATAATCATTGGTTAATATTTTCCCCTTGATTAACTGACCTAGCCTGACCAGTTTTGCGTCTACTTCAGCCACATCTTCAAAATTCCGGTTATCAATCTGGACAAACACACCCATTTCTTTCTGAATTCGGTTAAGAATATCCAGACCTCTCCGGCCCCTGTTTCGTTTGAGCAAATCTGAAGAATCCGCAATATGTTGCAGTTCCTCCAATACAAACCCCGGAATCAACAACGTACCTTCGATAAAACCGCTCTTGCAGATATCCGCAATCCGCCCATCAATAATCACGCTAGTGTCTAGGATTTTATAGTGGCCCGGTTGAGACGCGACTTTTTCCTTGTGTCGCTCTTTCCCCCCGCCAAGAAAAGCAGGCAAAGCCAACGAAGACAGTTCTTCCCGCTTATGTATGGCTACATTGATTCCAGTATATCCGAGAATCACACTGAGAAAAATCGGAATGTAACGTCCAACCAAGGGAACCGGAATAAATGCAGAACCCAATAAATTAGCTATAATAAGACCGACGCCCAGACCCAACAACCCAGCCAGCACATCATTCAATGGCATCTTAAGCAGCTTGGTTTCCATCCAGACAGAATACCGCCAAATAAAGCCCGTTAACCAAGGCGACAACAGATAGCCAACCAATAAACCTACCAGTCCGCCAAGCAGATAGAACACTACAGTTCCTATGGTAACGCCAAAAATTCCGACCTGCGCAAACTCGGGCAAAACCCCCTGCGGTAACAGTAAAAAAACCCTGTCCGCCGTCAATAGCCCTACAATCGCTGCCAACACGGCGATAAGAATGCGCAATGCTTTATCGATCATACGTACACCTCCTTTCTACAATACACTTGATCTGTATATTAT
>DATMYT010000462.1:0-2726 GCA_035560855.1 Negativicutes bacterium
GATGACTACCGGGGCCAGAGAAGGCCCGATTGCTGTAATCATCGCCGCCCTCATCCCCTTGATGCATTCACTGCGTGGCATCCCCAGTTTATCGGCCGCCTTGAACCCTTCCCGCATAAACAGCATACTCTGGACTACAACTACAATTACCATGACACTGGAGGCAATCCACATTCCTGGACTGTTCATTACCGACTGCAGATTCATAAACACCCTCCTTCTTTCTCATGCAAATAAAGCGATAATCCGTCTATCTCAAAATTTCTTTTTTCTCATAGGTGAATTTCTCCATCAGCTCGGGAATCGGCTCAAACCCAATCCCTGGTTTGTCCGGGACTTGAATCATCGCCTGTTTGTCGATGACCACCGCCGGAGTTGTCAAATCCACTTTCCAGTAACGATCCGAAGCCGGCACATCGCCAGGGAACTTGTAGTTGGGCAAAGATGATACGGCGATGTTATGCGCGCGGGCAATCCCTGTATCGAGCATGCCGCCGCACCACACGGGAATTCCATGTGATTGACACAAATCATGAATATTGCGGGCAGCCGTCAGTCCGCCGACGCGAGCCACTTTAATGTTGATGGTTCGGGCACTGCCAAGCTCGATCGCATGACGGGCGTCATCGACGGAGTGAATGCTTTCATCCAGACAAATCCGAGTTTTCAATACCGCCTGCAGTTTGGCGTGGTCCACGATATCATCGCAGGACAGCGGTTGTTCGATCATGATTAAATTCAGGTCATCCATCGATTTGAACAGCTCAATGTCTTTCAATGTATAGGCGGAATTGGCGTCCGCCATCAGCATGACATCGCCAAACTGTTTGCGGATCGCCGACAGATACTGGATATCCTTGCCCGGTTTGATCTTGACTTTAACCCGCCGATATCCTTCCTGCATGTGTTTTTCCACTACCCGCACCAAGTCGTCGGGGCTCCCCTGAATGCCGATGCTGACGCCGGTCTCGATCTTGTCCTTCGTTCCGCCCAGAGCCTGGGACACCGAGATACCGTTCTCCTTGGCGTACAGATCCCAGATCGCGCAGTCGAGAGCCGCTTTCGCCATGTTATTCCGACGGATATGCGCGAACATCTCATGCACTTCTTCCGGTCGGGAAATTTCATCTTTGCTGAAGATCAGTGGAATCAGAAAATCCTGCATGATGTGCCAGGCGGTCGTCACCGTTTCCTCGTTGTAATAGGGATGCTCGAAAGCCGAGCAGTCACCGTAACCGACATGATCCTGCGAATGAACTTCAACAGCGATGAAATGCTTGTCCGTCATCCGGGCAAAACTGACTTCAAAAGGAACTTTGAACTCCATCTTCATTTTACGCAAAACAATTTTCTTGATTTTCATCTTATTTTCTCCTCCAATTCACATTTTCTATACAGCTTCGATTGACAGCGCCAATAATTTGGCCCGCTCAACGAGGCTGTTCAGGATGATATACTCCCGTGCGCTGTGATTAAGCGCGCCCAAGGCTCCCATTGAGCAAAGCGATGGTGCTCCGGCGCGGACAGTCCAGCCGGAATCCGAGGACCCACCGCCGACTTTCTTCTCAATGTCCAGTCCCAATTTTTTGCCCTGTTCCTTCACGATTTCATACAGCTTCAAGTTCCCTTCCGTCACTTCCATCGGCGTGAATCGTTCCCTAAGATTGGCCAGCTCGGTGGAAGTCCCGGGAACCACGCTTTGGGCAGCAATTTTTCGTAGGCTTTCTAATCCGTATTCACCGTCGGCCACCGTCAGATACCTCATATCAACCACAACGGAGGCATAATCGGCTACGGCGTTTGCCACCGTCCCGCCTTTGATGACGCCAACATTGAAAGTAAGACCCCGGCTGAAATCCGTCAGGTTGTTTACGGCGATAATTTTATGAGCCAGTTCTACAATCGCGCTGGCCCCTTTGTCCAAATCCGCGCCCGCATGGGCCGAGATACCTTTTACGATCAGTTCCGGATGGATATTACCTTTGCGTCCCACCAACACCGCTTGGCCGGCACTGGCCGTTTCCATATTGAACACTGCGTCTTTTCCTTTTGCATACTGCTCAAACAATTCAGGCGCATTGGTCTTGGGATGGGCGAATTCCTCATCTCCGGCAAAGAAAACCGTAACATTTTTTTCGTTCCAGCCGGATTCATAAAGCGCTTCCAGTGCAAAGAGCGCGATCGTAATGCCGCCCTTCATGTCCAGAACTCCAGGGCCGAAAGCTTTATCGTCTTTAATGGTAAAAGGACGAGCTGCCGCTGTCCCTAACGGGAAAAGTGTATCCATATGACCGATGATCATGACCTCTTTACTGCCGGTCCCTTTTTTTCTCGCTAGCAGATGCGTACAAGCGCCTGGATAGTCCAGATATTCCACAGCAAAATTCATTTCCTGAAGTTTTTTTCCTACGATGTGGGCTACCTCAGCAACCCCTTCAGGACTGTCATTCCCGGAATCTATATTCACCAACTTCTCCAGAAATCCGACCATCTTGTCGTGTTTTTTTTCAAGGGCCTTCAACAACTGTTCCACGCTAAAACTCCTCCTTCTTTACACTTTGGCCTCTTCAATCTCTTGATCTTTTCGAATGGTCTGATTAGTGTTATTATACGGTTAAATCATACGCCCAAAAATCGTCCCTAATCCGTCTATAATTCCAAATTTAAATATTTGACCCAATTGTTTTCAGGTTGTAAAGGAGCGCGAAAATGAAAGTCGGCATTAT
>DATMYT010000463.1:0-6545 GCA_035560855.1 Negativicutes bacterium
GTATGATGGCTCTGCCCAAAGTAAAGAGGCTCTTAGTTGGGCTACTGATCTCAGTGTCCTATCCGGGGCACCGGTAATTGCAATAAAAGTAGTGGAACCGGTGGAAATGAATCGGGCGTATGCCATCTATGAAGCTGGATATGGTGCTACGCTCGGGGAACGATTTGCTGAAATGCACAGAATTGATGAGAAGCAAATGGCGGATGCGTTGGAAATTGGAAGGCACAAAGGGGTCACGATCAAAACAGAGATGCTCCAGGGAAACGTTGCCGCAACGCTTATTGATTATTCTGAGAAGAATGGCGTAGATTTGATCATTGCCGGTACGAGGGGTCACGGGGTTCTCGAGGGATTGCTGATGGGTAGTGTGACCCGAAACCTAGTAAGTTTGTCGCATATTCCGGTGTTGGTTGTGAAAGACTAAACAGAATAATCATAGTGGGTCCGTGCGGCTATTATGCGGCGCGGACTTTTTTTAATAGTTGCAGGTGTTTTTGATCCTTACATTTTGAGGAATAATGGCAGGGATACAATAAAATGACAGAGAATAACTAAAGATCAACAGTAGGGAGGATTTTCCGATTGGTAGGTAGTATTTCGATCTGCGGAATGTCATTTCGGTATCCGGATGCTAAGCGATTTGCGCTGGAGAAAATCGACCTCGAAGTTCCGTCAGGGCAAATGATTATGGTTATGGGTGCGAGCGGCGCAGGCAAATCGACGCTCGCGAATACGCTCAATGGGTTGATTCCTCACTTTATTCGGGGAAATCTAAGTGGAACAGTTTGTGTCGGCGGCATCGTTCCTCAAGCCAGAGGAGTCGGTGGCATGGCTGAGATCATCGGCCTGGTTTTTCAGGACTTTGAAACGCAATTGTTTTCCACCCGTGTCGAATTGGAGATCGCTTTTGGCATGGAGAACAGGGGAATGGAACGTTCCACCATGCAAAAACAAGTGGGGATAATTCTTGCGGCGATAGGCTTGAAGGGATTTGAACAGTTTGCACCGGCAGAACTGTCGGGTGGACAGAAGCAAAGATTGGCGATTGGTGCTGTTCTGGCTGCATCGCCTCAAGTACTGTGTCTGGATGAACCGACGACTGATCTGGATCCAATCGGAAAGATGGAAATTTTTTCATTGCTCAGGAATCTTCGGACCCAGACACAATGGATTGGTAACGTAGGGCCGGAGACGATTATTGTCATTGAGCATGAAACGGAAGAAGCGATTTATGCCGACCGGATTATTGTGCTGGAGGAGGGGCGAATCGTAGCGGAGGGGACACCCGCTGAAATTTTGGCTGATGTGGCACTGTTTGATAGGCTTGGATTGCAGTCTCTTGCTTTTTGCGATTATTTTCATCGCTGCGGCTTTTTAGCCGATGTTGCGCCGCTGACGCTGCAAGACGCCGAGAAGTGCTTTCATCGTCACGGATTGAGCGTTGATGATGTTCGAAACGGTGAGGTCAGGGAAAAATACGCAGCAAAGGCTAAAAAATACGGAGAGGAAATCATTCGTGTTGAAGATCTGACACAAGCCTATGCTGAGAAGGATGTCCTGAAGAAGATCAACTGGTGCGTCAAGGAACGCGAATTTATTGCGGTGATTGGCGCGAATGGCAGTGGAAAAACAACGCTGGTCAAACATCTCAATGGATTACTGCGTCCGAAGCGGGGGAATGTATATCTGGATGGACGCGACACTGGAACCTTATCTGTTTTTGAGATGGGGCAGATCGTCGGTTATGTATTCCAAAATCCGGATCAGCAAATTTTCTGCGACACAGTATATGAGGAGATTGCCTATGCGCTGAAATTACGGAGTTTTACGGAGGCAGAAACGACGGCGCGGGTGCGGGAGGCATTGGACGCTGTCGGGTTGACTGGCTGTGAGGCTGAAGATCCATTTTCTCTTTCCAAGGGGCAGCGCCAGCGGGTAGCGGTTGCATCGATCCTGGCGCTCAAGCCACGAGTGATTATCTTGGATGAACCGACTACGGGGCTGGATTATAAGGACCAGAGACGAATGATGGAACTGGTGAAGAGATTGAACGACGCAGGACATACGATCATTATGATTACCCATACAATGTGGGTCGTGGCCGAATATGCCCACAGAGTCGTATTGATGCGAGACGGCACGATCATAGCGGACGGCGGTGTTAGGGACATATTTGCCGAGGAAGCAACATTGGCATTGGCAGATGTTTGTCCGCCGCAAATTACCCAGTTGGGAAACCGCATTGGTGTGACCGCGCTGTCAGTGGATGAACTGTTGTATTGCACCTGCAGGAAGGCGGAACAGTCATGAATTTGTTTTTATATGTTGAAGCAACTTCCTGGCTACATAGAGCTGATCCTCGAACTAAAATTTTCTCCATGTTCTGCGTTTTTTTTCTGGCGCTCGGACTAAATGGGCCATCGGCGGTTTTGGCGCTGGGGTGTGCAGTCATGGCCGCCGGATTTAGTGCAGGGTTTGCCTCCGGGTTGCGCCGTATTGGTGGATTGCTCTGCATGCTGTTAGTGATGATAACGGTATTATGGGGAGTGACAACCGGCAATGTTCCTCTGTGGGGGCCGTTCAAGTCGGACGGGATGCTGCAGGGACTGACAATGGGCATCAAAATGGTGATTATGGTCACGACAGGTCTGATTTGGCTGAGTAGTACCAAGATTGAGGAAATGACCGCTGGTATGGAAAAACTAGGCATACCTTACCCTGTTGCGTTTGCGTTTTCCACCGCGATTCGGTTGGTTCCCTGGATTGTATCCAGTTGCCTGACTGTCGGAGAAGCGCAACAGTCGCGTGGCTTGGACTTGCATCATGGTTCATTTTTGCGGCGGATGCGCAACTATGTTCCTTTATTTATTCCAGCACTGATCGCCGTGATACGGAATGCAAATTATTTCTCCATGGCGCTGGAAAGTCGCGGTTTTGGCAGTCAAAACAAACGGGTTTCTTATCTGCAAATCGGCTTTGGATCAAGCGATGTGGCGCTGATTATCGCGACTATATTGGTGTCGGCGTTATGTTTGTGGCTCAACGAAGGATCAATGCAAAGCCTGTTGTGGAACGGATTGATTCTACTAACATTCTTTGTCGGATTCATTTTGGTATTGCGGATTGTTGTGAATCGTGAAAGCGGAAGGGCTTTATGGCTTAATACCCGGATGGTTGTACTGACTGCCATGTCGGCGGCGATTTATGCTGCAGTGGTTATCCCGTTCAAGGGGATTGTGTTTGTTCCCGGGGTGACGGAATTTCGGCCGGGTATGGCGTTACCGCCGGTACTGGGAGTATTGTTCGGACCTGCCGCCGCATGGGGTAGCGGGTTTGGCTGTGTTATAAGCGACTTTTTTGGTTCACTGAGTCCGGGAAGTTTCTTTGGATTTGCCGGCAATTATGTAATGGCCTGGCTTCCATATCATTTGTGGTGGAAAACTGGATTGGTGCGAACCAATGACCTGGAACCACTGCGGCTTGATTCGATGCGCAAGATCGTCAATTTTTTCGTTCTGGCTATTGTGGGAGCATTATCCTGTGCGTTTATCATCGGCTGGGGGCTGGAATTGATCGGCCTCGTTCCATTCAAAGTATTGACCGTGCTGATCGCCGTAAACAATTCGGCGCCGATTTTGTTACTGAGTTTGCCGGTGATGATGGTTCTGTATCCGCGAATCAAAAAATGGGGATTGTTGTGGACCGATATTCTAGACCCGGCGGAAGTGGCGGCAAGCGTACAGCAAAGTTGGGTCGGGGCTGTGATTACACTGATTGGAATAGTCGTTGGTTTTGGCGGCGGTTTGTATGTTGCTATTGGCTTGAGTGGTAATCCGTTACCGGTGGCGGGAATAGGAATTGGACTATTGATTGTAGGTGCATTTCTGTAACGCTTCGATCCGAAAACGGTTCTGGCAGGAAAATGAAATATTCAGTTGAATTCTATACAATATGACACGATATCGACGCTTTGTTTTGCTGATCATTTTTATTATGTATACGATGGTTTTTGGGCACCGCATTAGTATTGGCGTAACGATTCCAGCCCTGACCAGCGAGTTTGGCATGACCAACACAGAAGCTGGCGCGTTATCCGGTTTTTCTTTCTCGGGTATTTCATGACCCAAGTTCCGGTTGGATTCTGGATCGCCAGGGCAGTTGTGGACTGGTAGGGGGCTGATGGTGCTGGTTGGCCGACACCAATTACCGATTTGTTTGGCTGCACGCGGGGTATACCCTCTTGGAATAGCCTTTATAAATTCGGGCGGCAACATCGGCGGTTTTTGCCTACTTTATTACCTGTGCATTATTGGCAGCACTTCTAGCTTGCTTGGTACGTACACCATTCAATGGTTATTCACTAGGGACTAAAGTCCTGGGGCAAAGGTCCAGTTGACAAGGGATAGTGTCTAACATAGTATTTAACATAGTATTATGTGTGTGTTATCTGAAATAACAGATAAATCCCGTGTGGCCGAGAAAGGGAGGGTTACCATGCAGCCGAAGAAAAAGATTCATGTTCGAAAAGCCATGCCAGGAATGGTATTGGCGGCTGATTTGCTCTCTGATACCGGACGAATTATCCTGAGTCAGGAAACCCGTTTGACGGAAATTATGCTTCGAAGCTTAAGTGCGTGGAATGTTACCTATATAGACATCTACCACTCGGACCTGTTGCCGGAAAATTTCCAGACGGAGCAGTTGGACGATAAATATTCCGATATGATGCATATTATAGAAAATTCCTTTGTTACGATGAGGTTCTGCAAAGAACTTCCACTGGCTGAGATGAGGGAGATGGCCGTAGATTCGGTGCTGCACATGACAGATACGGTCGGTGTTCTACCCTATCTACAGTCCATGCGCCGTACAGGGGAGTATACGTTTCATCATTCAATCAATGTGAGCATTTTATGTGGCGTTATCGGCAAATGGATGGGGTATAAAGGGGCTGAATTAGAAGACCTTGTATTGGCCGGACTGCTGCATGATATTGGAAAAACGCAGGTTTCCGAGTTGCTGATCAATAAACCTGAAAAATTGAATGCCGAGGAAATGGCTGAGATGAAACGCCACAGCAAACTGGGGACCGAGTTGATACAAAAAGCCGGTGCAATCTCTTCAAATGTTACGGATGCTGTATTGCAACATCATGAAAGAATGGATGGGAGCGGTTATCCGAATGGACTGGCCGGTCGTTATATTCATCCTTATGCTCGTATTGTTGCGATTGCAGATTTATATGATGCGGTGACCTCTGATCGTCCTTTTCAGGGCAAAGCAAGCCCGTTTGCTGCGGCGAGGATCATTGCCTCCGAAATGTTCGGCAGACTGGATATGAAAACCGCCACGACTTTCCTTGAACATATCAGGGATCATTTCATCGGGACCCGGGTTTGTTTAACGGATGGCAGGCAGGCTGAAGTGATTCTGCTCGGAAATGATTTTACGTTCAAGCCGGTGATTCGTACGGAGGCTGGTGAATTTCTCGATACGAGATGCAATCCGGAAATACAGATCCGCGAAGTAACGCTGGTATAAAAATATAGCTGCAATTTCTGCAGAAAAGAGCTGTGCAAAACAAATGTTTTGCACAGCTCTTTTTATTTTGCCATTTGCAGGTGAGAGATCAGATACGGAATTTGCTGATGGCCATATTCATTTCTTGCGCCAGTTGAGCCAAGGCTCGACTGGAAGAGGCGATTTCTTCCATCCCGGCGGACTGTTCTTCGGCGGCGGCCGATATGTTTTCGGCCTGTCCAGCGGTTTTCTTCGCAGCGCCGTCAATTTCCTCCACAGAGGTGACGATGCGTTGACTGCCGTTTGCAACTTGATCGACTGCCTGCGCCGTTTGTTTGATTTGTTCTGAGACTTCAAGCACTTTTTCAACAATCTTATTGAAGGTCTCTCCTGCATTACTGACGACTTCGGTTCCATGCCGTACGAGAGAGCTGGCTTCATTGACACCCTTGACGGCATCGTTGGTATCTTTTTGTATCTCAGTAATCAAATCAGATATTTGTTTGGCGGCTTCGGCGGATTGTTCGGCCAATTTGCGCACTTCCTCAGCGACTACTGCGAAGCCTCGCCCCTGTTCACCAGCTCTTGCAGCCTCTATCGCTGCATTGAGTGCCAACAGGTTGGTTTGTCCGGCAATACCAGAAATCGTTGCAACGAACATGCCGATTTCTTTGGAGCGTTCCCCAAGTTTGCCAACTAGTTCGCCTGTGTGGGTTGAAGCGACTTCAATATTTCGGATTTCATTGACGGCGCCGTTGACGTCTTTGCTGCCGGCTTGGGCTAGCGAAGCGGTCGAATCGGACGACACGACGATGCTTTGCACTGTTGCCGCCACTTCTTCAATGCTGGCTGAGATTTCAGATACTACCGAGGCTGCATCGCCGACCGAACGCAGTTGTTTTTGAACTTGCTCGGTCACTTCCACAGATGCTTCGGCGACGTGATTTGACGCGTTGGCGGATTCATCAGCGCTGGCTGTGAGCTCTTCGCTGGCGGCCGCAACCTGCTGCGCCTGAGATTGAATC
>DATMYT010000464.1:0-2172 GCA_035560855.1 Negativicutes bacterium
CCACAACCGACGCAAAGTTCAGGTCTGACGGAAGGTCGGTCTTTATCATCCGAATCAATGGCATGCTGCGGACATTGCTCCTGGCAAAGCAGGCAGAGTTTTCCGTGCGCCCAACCGAGACATTGTGAATGATCAATTTCAGCCAGCCCCATCACAACATTGGTGATCGGAACCTGTGCAATAGCGCCGGTCGGACAGACTTGCTGACAATGTTGCGTCAGTTCGCAACGCGCCTCGCGAGCCACGATATAAGGAGTAAGAAACAGCGCCGGTCCACTGCTCAGGGGCATGGACTTGATGCAATTGCTCGGGCAGACTTTGATGCAACGACCACAACGGCTGCAGCGGGACAAAAAGTCATCTTCATCCAGGGCACCAGGGGGGCGCAAGGGATTGGCACCTGCAGACCGCGACAACACAGGAGTCACAGCGCCGGCGACGACCAAAGCAGTACCGGAGCGGAGGACTTCCCGTCGAGTGAAAGTGCTGCCAGCGCTTGTTGAACCGACTGAATCATTCTGATGCTGAACAATATCAAAAAATTCAGCGGGGCATTTTTCGCTGCAGCGACCACACAGCAGACAGTCGGCAGTGGTCATCGCTGCGTCGGGGACGGCGGCACCTGTGGGGCAGACCGCCTCGCATATTCCACAATGAATACAGGTAACAGGCGGTTTCACTCGCAAGAAACGCCAACGCGAAATAAAAGACAACAGCAAACCCGTTGGGCAGAGATATACGCACCAGAAACGGGGAAAAATAGCAAGACCGAGCAAAATAACAAGTAAGAGGACCCAGGGAACCTGCATCATCCAAATGCGGGAAAGTTCTTCGGTCAACAGATGAAATGGGCTAAAATACATTGCCCAGCCACTGCCGAAGATCAACAAGGCCATTATAAACACAAGCCAGGAAAAGCGATAGGGGTCCAACTTTTTGATCCAATGCGGCGGGGGGCTGCCATGAAACATTGCAAGTAACCCGCCGAGCGGACAAAGCCAGCCGCAGAAAGTGCGGCCGGCGGCTAGTGTTAACAATATTGTAGCAATGGGCAACCAGCCCCACACAGGAAATGAACCTGCACGGAGGTGACTGAAGAGAAGCAACGGATCAAGCCTGGAATACCAAAGCAATATTTCCGTATATGCAGGCAACGGGTAGGTGTATTTTGCCAGCAGCGCGATCGTAGCCACGAGGACGGATGCTGGAACAAGGGTACGCCATATCCGGAAGGGGGGGAGTTTCATCATATTACACCTTTTGTATTCTTAATTTTTCCCATTGGATCTGGCCGATTCCCATTTCTGATGCGATACGAATATATCCGATATCCTGAGGTTTCATGCCGAACAAAGAGGTTGCATAGGCATCAATCGCTACCTGATCCGTCCCGAAAATAACCTGACCATACTCACGGATCGGCCCTGGACCGATCGGGCCCTTGTCGGTGATGCCGCGAATGGCATCCATAATAGTCAAGTGGGGCTTGCGAAACGCTGCCAGTTCAGCAATTGCCTGATGCAAGTCTGAACTGTGGAAATAGCGGCGATCCCAGATGAGGCCCATTAAATTTTTCATCCCCAATGTTAGTTTGGCTCCTCCATGATGTTTCAAGATGGGAAAGTTGATGAATAAGTCTGCATCCAGAACGTCCTTGGCATACTCAAAATTGGTCAGGGTTTTGCCGGCGAAACTGACCGGGCGAAAAGCGTCGCGGACGCCATTATAGGTGAATACTTTTCCGCCGGCATTTTCCACGGCTTTTTTGATGCCGGTTCGTTCCAGACATAAAACGGGTGATTGGCTGTTTAATGGCTGATCGACTACCTTAACTTCGCGAGCGCCCGCGGTCAGACACATTTTTACCAAAGTTGCAACCATGATGGTATTGGTGGTGGCTGCTTCTTCCGGCGTGCGGGGCACACTGAAATTTGGTTTGATGACTACGCTGCCATCTTTTTTTACGTATTGGTTGATGCCGCCAAGAGCTTTGAACCCACGCTCCAACAATGAGACGGGATCTGTTCCTTGCGCAACCGTTAAGTCAAAAGCGGGTGATGCAGGAGCAACTGTCGTCGCAACTGGCGTTGACAGAACTTTTTCCTGTGGAGATTTCATGCAGCCCAATGCGGACAAAGATACTCCGGCAAGTGCTGCAGCTTTGATGAATTC
>DATMYT010000465.1:0-3205 GCA_035560855.1 Negativicutes bacterium
GCATACACTAATTAATCTGAACACGCACTGTAAAGTCAATCGCTGACAGCCCCTCACTAAGGTAACCCTATCCGACCGTGAAAAAAGGAGGAAACGCAGATGATCAACTTTGAATTTTATAACCCTACAAAGGTAATCTTCGGCAAGGATACAGAAAAGCTCGTGGGGCAGGAAATTCGATCCCTCGGTTACAAAAAAGCATTAATTCATTTTGGCGGCGCCCGTGGTTCTTATTTAATAAAAAACGGCTTGCTGGATCGGGTGCATGCCAGTCTATCCGAAGCCGGAATTGCCTATATAGATTTTGACGGTGTTGTACCCAATCCTCGCTTGCAACTTGCAAAAGACGGAGTATCGCTCTGCAAAAAAGAAGGCATAGATTTCATATTAGCCGTTGGCGGCGGTAGCGCCATCGATTCTGCCAAAGCAATCGCCTACGGCATTGCCAATGATTTCGACTTGGAAGATTTGTATATGGGCCGTGTAACCACTGACAAATGCGCCCCTGTAGGTTGCATCTCCACCATTGCGGCTTCCGGCTCCGAAACCAGCAATTCGTCTGTTATAACAGTGGAAAATGGTATGTTAAAGCGAGCGTACAATCATGACTGCGCCCGCCCCAAATTTGCGATCATGAATCCCGAGCTCACCTATTCGCTCCCGGCTTACCAAACTGCCAGCGGTGGCGCCGACATCATGATGCATACTATGGAACGGTACTTTACCAATGTGGATCATGTTGACCTAACCGACAAAATGGGGGAAGGCCTGATGGTCTGCGTGCGGGAAAACCTTTTGAAAGTCCTGAAGGATCCCGCAAATTATGATGCCCGCGCGGAACTGATGTGGGCCGGCAGCTTATCCCATAATGGCGTGACCGGCACGGGCCGTGTCTCCGATAATGCCAGTCACAAGATCGAGCACGAGTTGGGGGGCATGTTTGACGTTGCGCACGGAGCAGGTCTTTGCGCTATCTGGAGCAGTTGGGCCCGTTACGTTTACCAAACCAACATTCCCCGCTTTGCGCAGTTTGCGGTAAATGTTATGGGCTGCGAACCAGATTTTCATGATTTGGATCAAACTGCACTAAAAGGCATTGAAGCGATGGAAAATTTCTACCAACGCATCGGTATGCCCATTAACCTAAAGCAACTGGGCATAGAACCCAGTGATGCACAACTGGAAGAACTGGCGGAAAAATGTGCTGCTGCCGGCAATGGAACAGTAGGAAATTTGCAAAAGCTCACCCGAAAAGACCTGCTCATTATTTACCGCATGGCGCGCGACAAATAAAAAAGTAAAAGTAAGAGGCTTACAGCATGCAAAAATTTCAACATTTGGTAACCGACACCCTGGGAATTCACGCGCGACCCGCCGGAATGCTGGTCAAAATGTCCACGGAAATTCAGAGTACACTCTCCATGACCAAGGAGGGTTGCTCCAGAGTAGCCGATTTAAAAAAGATTTTTGCGGTGATGAGTTTGGGCGTAAAGTCGGGCGAAACCGTCAGCGTAACCGTAACTGGGGCAGATGAAGAAGCTGCAGTAATCAAACTGAAGAATTTTTTCCAGGATAATTTATAACATCTTTGTGTCGAAGAGGAGTTTTTATGGTTACGCTCACTGGGAAAAGCGCCTTTGGTGGAATTGCGATTGGAAAGATAGTCTTTTGTAAAAAGTCCAAACGCACCCTTGACCCGTCCTGCATCGAAGATATCGACTTCGAGTTGCAGCGAGTAAAAGAAGCAACTGAAATCGCAGTAACTCAACTACAGGCTTTGTACGAAAAAGCGCTGGCCGATGTGGGTGAAGAAAATGCCGCGATTTTCGAAATTCACCAGATGATGCTGACAGATGACGACTATCAGCAAGCCATTGCGGATTTGATCCAAAAAGAAAAGGTCTCCGCAGCGTACGCTGTAAGTGTAACCGGTCGCCAGTTCGCCCAAAGATTCGAGGCAATGGATGACGAATACATGAAAGCCCGCGCTGCCGATGTTGAAGACATTTCTGAACGACTTATCAATGCTTTTTTCAGTAACGGCATTGATTTGGTCAAGCTTGCGGCGCCTGCCATCATTGCCGCTGAGGACTTGTCGCCCAGCGAAACGATCCAACTAGACACGAGCAAAGTACTCGCCTTCATTACGCAAAAAGGTTCTTCAAACAGCCACACCGCTATTTTGGCCCGCACGATGAATATTCCTGCAGTTGTGGATGTGGGGGAATTTTTATTGTCTGCTTACAATGACGAGCTAGCCATTGTTGACGGTTTCTCCGGCACCATATTTATCCAACCCGATGCGGATACTCTACAGCAAATGACTGCAAAAAAGTGCGAAGCTGATGAAAATCGTCATGCACTGCAAAAACTAACGGGTTTAGAAAATCGGACGTTGGACGGAAGAACAATTCAGCTCTATGCTAATGTCGGCAATCTCTCGGATATGAATGCAGTTCTGGAAAATGACGCCGGCGGTATTGGCTTGTTTCGCAGTGAGTTCTTATATCTGGAAAACCAAACTTTTCCTTCCGAAGAACAACAGTTTTCCGTTTACAAGCGAGTCGCACAAATCATGCAGGGGAAAAAAGTAATTATCCGTACGTTGGATATCGGCGCCGACAAGCAAGCAGATTATTTCCAACTGCCCATGGAGGACAACCCCGCCCTAGGGTATCGCGCCATCCGCATCTGCCTGACCCAACCCGATATCTTTAAGGTGCAATTACGGGCTTTGTATCGGGCCAGTGCTTTTGGCAATATCTCTATCATGTTTCCCATGATCATCTCTTTGGAAGAGGTGCTGGAGATAAAGAAAATCGTAGCAGAAGTAAAAGCGGAGTTGGATGCCGCAGGCATTCACTATGGCGATAAGGTTGAGCTTGGGATCATGATCGAAACCCCTGCTGCTGCCATCATCAGCGATCTGCTCGCCAAAGAAGTTGATTTTTTCAGCCTTGGAACCAACGATTTGACTCAGTATACCTTAGCGATTGATCGCCAAAATTCCAAACTGGACAAATTTTTCAACGCACACCATATTGCCTTGTTGCGCTTAATAAAACTTGTGGCCGACAACGCTCACGCCAACGGAATTCCGGTGGGCATTTGCGGCGAACTTGGCGCCGATGCCAGTCTGCTCGAAACCTTCCTGACGTTGGGCATTGATGAACTTTCCGTTTCACCCGGTTGCATTTTAGGCCTG
>DATMYT010000466.1:0-2788 GCA_035560855.1 Negativicutes bacterium
ATGCAAACAGTTTTTCGCGGCAGACACTTTATCAATTTGGAGGATTTCACAAAAGAAGAAGTGGATACAATGATCGATGTATCCCTTGACCTTAAGAAGAAATTTGCAATGGGTGAGACGACCAACTATTTGCCGAACCAATCCATGTTTTTAATGTTCTTTGAACAATCCACCCGTACCCGAAATTCCATGGAAGCCGGATTTGCTCAGCTCGGCGGACATGCCGGGTTCCTCGATTCCAGCAGCATGCAGATTGCTCATGGTGAAAGTGCGAAGGATACAGCGATTATCCTTTCACGTTTCGGTCATGCGATTGCCTGCCGGTATTGCAACTGGGGCTACGGCAACAAATATCTGAATGAAATGGCGAAATGGTCCACCAAGCCGGTCATGAACCTACAATGTGATCTTTACCACCCGTTCCAGGCTTTGGCCGATCTGATGACCATGAAAGAAAAACTTGGCGATTTGAAACGCGTAAAAGTTGCTATCATTTGGGCGTATGCGGAAAGTCACAAGAAACCGATTTCTGTGCCTGTTTCACAATTGCTGGCCTTCCCCCGCTATGGCATGGATGTCTGGCTGGCTCACCCCAAAGGATGGGAACTGCCTGACTGGGTGATTGAACAGGCCAAAGAAAATGCCGCTAAATACGGTGGAACGGTAACCGTTACGAATGATGAAGCAGCTGCTTATGCAGGTGCGCAAATTGTGATTCCGAAAAACTGGGGCAACTGGGTCAATGATCAGACGGGCGTTGCTGCATCCGGCGCCGTCAAGGTTGTTGATGATAAACTGATGGCGCAAAAATCCTGGAAATGTACGGAAGCCAAGATGGCGACTGCGGATAAAAATGTGCTGTATATGCACGCTCTTCCCGCTGACAGAAATAATGAAGTGGAAGAGTCCGTTATTGACGGCCCGCATTCCATTGTCTTTGATGAAGCGGAAAATCGCCTCCACACGGCCAAAGCCGTCATGACATTGCTGATGGGCGGAAGATAAGTATGAGCCAGATAGCTGTTATTGCTATCGGGGGAAATTCATTGGTTCGCGACAATGCTCATCAAGCGGTGGAAGACCAGTACACTGCGGTTTGCGAAACAGCCAAAAGCATTGCAGGGATGGTCGAGCAAGGGTATGAAGTCATTATTACTCATGGGAATGGTCCGCAGGTCGGCTTCATTTTACGGCGATCGGAAATTGCCAGTGAAACGGCGGGCATGCATCGGGTGCCTTTGGTTAGCTGCGGCGCTGATACGCAAGGCGCTATCGGTTATCAGATCCAACAGGCCATGGATAATGAGTTTAGAAAAAGAGGCATGAATAAATCGGCGGTTACCCTTGTTACCCAAGTGGTTGTCGACGAGAATGATCCAGCTTTCCTGAACCCAACGAAACCAATTGGATCATTTTATACGCAGGAACAAACAGAAAAAATTCAAAAAGCATACCCCGAATGGGTAATGGTCAGCGATGCGGGGCGGGGCTATCGTCGGGTTGTTCCGTCCCCTTTCCCGATGGAAATTGTTGAAGCTGAAAGTATAAAGACGCTTGTTGAGGCAGGCTATTGCCTTGTCGCGGTTGGCGGAGGTGGAATTCCGGTTATAAAACAAACGGATGGCACGCTAAAAGGCGTGGAAGCGGTCATTGACAAGGACTTTGCCGCCAGCTTGCTGGCGACAAAAATCCATGCGGATGTGCTTGTGATTTCAACCGCAGTTCCCAAAGTATGTTTGAATTATGGCAAGCCCGACGAAAAGTCACTGGACAGCGTTTCTGTGATGGAATTAAAACAGTATGTGCAAGAAGGGCATTTTGCGCCAGGTAGTATGTTGCCCAAGATTCAGGCCGTGATTAATTTTCTGGAAAGTGGCGGCGAAAAGGCCATTATTACAAATCCGGAATCATTGGAAGAAGCTGTAGCCGAGAGGGCTGGGACGCATGTGCATCGATAATTGCTTCTGCAATAGCCGGAAGCCGGAGGAAACAGGGTGTTGGGAGAAAGAATCCGCGAAAAGCGACAGGAACTAAAACTAACGATCCGGGAACTGGCGGAAGGCGCCGGCTTAACGCCCGGTTTTTTGAGTCAGGTGGAGCGGAACCTGACAGAACCATCCATTACCTCCCTGCGAAAAATATCACTGATCCTCGGTGTGCCGATTTTTTATTTTTTGATGGAGCATCAACCGGCGGGGATGATCGTTCGCAAGGGTGAACGAAAAGTAGTCAGTGTCGGTGGGTCCGGGGTGGTTTTTGAACTATTGTCGCCGGATTTTGACCGGACGATCGAAATGATTATCGGCCGGGTGGAGCCGGGGGCGGTAACCTGTGAGGAACCGCTGGCGCATTACGGCGAGGAAAATTTATTGGTTACTCAGGGGGAAATGAAAATTCAGGTAGGCGAGGAAACCTTTGTGTTGGAAGAAGGGGACAGTATCTTGTACCGTTCCAGCTTGCCGCACAAGATATGGAATCTGGGGGAAAACGAACTGGTGTTTGTTTCCGCCATCAGCCCACCTGCGTTTTGATGCGTGATCGAGCCTGGGTTTAATAGAAATGATGGAGGGGAAAATATTATGGCGAATAAGATTCCGTTTGGACCGACTTATGATGAAATGCTGCACCCGGAGAAAATCGCTCCGGCAGTGCGGGAACAAGCACTGAAAAAATTGACGGAGGATGAACTGGACCCGATCAATTTATTCAATATTACCTGGAAAGATGCTTCCAACCAGGTGCGGAAAATTGTTCTGCCGCCGGCATTGACCGGCGTGGACGCCAATAT
>DATMYT010000467.1:0-5992 GCA_035560855.1 Negativicutes bacterium
GAGGCATATATGGCTTTTTTTCACGCGATGGAAGGGTTATTTAGTATCGTTCTTATGGTTTCCATAGGTTATTACCTGACGGCAAGAAAATGTTTTACACCGGAAAACGCTGGTCTGTTGCCTCTCTTGGTCAATTATGTATCCCTGCCAACCTACATGATTTGGAACTTGCTCAGCACCTTTGACCGGGCCAAATTTCTTCCATTGCTTACTGGTGTTTTTGTGCCCGCGATTGCGATGATAATCAGTTTTGTCATTGGCTTCCTACTCTCCAACATGATTGGATTGGCAACTAATCGAAAAGGTACCTTTCGTTCGGCGTTTTTCTGTTCAAGCTCTATCTTCGTCGGCGTGCCTGTAAATTTGGCTTTATTTGGCGAAAACAGCATTCCGTATGTATTGATCTATTTTCTCGCCAACGCCTTCCTGTTCTGGACAATCGGCAATTACTCCATCAGACTGGATGGAAAAAATGCGCCCGCGAAGCTTATAAGCTTCGCATCCGTCAAAAAGGTGTTTTCACCCCCATTTATCGGTTTTTCGATTGCTGTTGCCCTGATCCTGCTGCAAGTGAGTCTGCCAAACTTTCTCATGGTTACCTTCAAATATCTGGGTAGTATGACGACCCCTTTATCCATGCTGTTTATCGGGATAGCGATGTTTGGAGTGAAATTTAGCCAGATTCGATTGACCAAAGATCTGTTGGTGTTATTGGCCGGTCGATTTATCATTTCACCGTTGATAGTTCTCGTGGTAGCCTACTTTATCCCCATTCCGGAACTGATGAAAAAAGTATTCGTGATTCAGGCGGCGTTACCGGCTATGACACAGACGACGGTGTTGGCAAAAGTTTATGGTGGGGACACGGAATATGCAGCGCTATTGGTCAGTGTCACCACCATTTTTGCAATGCTTGCCATTCCGGTGTATATGACACTGATGTAGAATGTGACGCAAGGTGCAAATAGTATGTTTTAACCAAAAGGCTTCGTCATTGTTTGACGAAGCCTTTTGACATTTCTACTGTTCTTGCATCGGCAAAGATGTGGGCATGAGATAAGCGGAGGTTAAGCGGAGCGTCGAAGCGTTCTCATGCCCACATCTTTGTTTTTCCCCCAAAAACCGTTTACTGTCTGGGGTCCAATATTTGACTGAGTTCCATGAGTCTGATGAATTCCGCGCGGTATCCATTTTCATCTGTTCCTCTTGCGCCCCGTGCCAAGGCAAGTGCTTGTGCGTAAGATGACTGGCCTTTGAATTCAGAGTTGCGCAATAGCATCCCATATTCAACCACGGCAGCCGCAAACCGGAAATTTTCCGAAGCGCCAGACTTTAGCTCGGTTTTGCCGTCGACGCTCGTTGTCATAAGAATGCTGGTATCTTCCAAAGGCTTTTTGTAGCGGATTTTAATCTGTAGCAAATCGTTGCTGGGCACGGTCTGCGACTGTTGATAAATCAAAGGGTCAACCGACGCAGTCACTTCTGGCGATCCTGCCGGTACAATCTCATAAAGAGCTGTAACTGAGTGCCCCGCTCCCATGTCGCCTGCATCTTTTCGATCATCATTAAAATCGCGGCTTTCCATCACCCGGTTCTCATAGCCAATGAGTCGGTAAGATTTGACTTGTGCGGGATTGAATTCGACTTGAATCTTTACATCTTTCGCGATGGTAAACAAGGTTCCGGCCATTTGAGAGACCATTACTTTTTTGGCCTCCAGCGCATTGTCGATATAAGCATAGTTGCCATTACCACGATCAGCAAGGGCTTCCATTTTGTTATCCTTGATATTCCCCATGCCGAATCCGAGGACGCTGAGGAATATTCCATCATTACGGCGTTCCTCAATCATCCGGGTCAGTTCGCCCTCGCTCGAGGATCCCACGTTAAAATCACCGTCGGTTGCCAAGATTACCCGGTTGTTGCCGCCATCGACAAATTTTTCTTTGGCAATTTTATAGGCTAGTTTGATCCCCTCTCCCCCGGCAGTCGATCCTCCTGCCTGCAGGCCGTCGATTTTGGAGACAATCTTCGCTTTTTCATTTCCCGGTGTAGAATCCAAGACCAGTCCGGCGGCTCCAGCATATACCACAATTGCCACCCTGTCTTGTGCACGCAGCTGTCCAACCAGCAACTTGAACGCAGTCTTCAGCAACGGTAGCTTGTTCGGGCTGTTCATCGAACCGGACACGTCTATTAGAAATACCAGATTACTGGGCGGCAAATTTTCCGTCTTTATGTTTTTTCCCTGAATTCCGAGCATTACCAGTTTCCGGCCTGCGTTCCACGGACTGACGCCAACTTCAGTCGTTATGGAAAAAGGATGCTCACCGGTGGGTTGTGGATAGTCATAGGTGAAATAGTTCAGTAACTCTTCTGTTCTAACCGCGTCGGCAGGCGGCAAATTGCCGGAATTGATGAACCTGCGCGCATTGCTGTAGGACGCGGTATCTACATCAATTGAAAAAGTAGAGAGCGGAGCGCTGCGAACTTCCTGAAAATTATTGTCTTGCAAGCTTTTGTACTCTTCCGTGTTCCACTGAATTGGGCGAATACCTCCAACCGATGGCGCTGCTGCCGGCATGCGGTTTGATTCTTTTAATACCATCGCCACTGCTTTTCCACTATACATCCGGTCCGCAGCATAGTTTCCCTGCAGCAGAATTACGGCTGTTTTCGCCTCATTGATCTTGCTAATCAAACCATATTTTTCTTGCAAAGCGGCCAAAACCGCAGCAACGGTCTGGTCGGCGTTCACCACCAGATCCACTTTCAAATCCGCCACTTCCGGGACAGCAACCAGCTGTATATCGCTATATTGATGCAGCAAGTCAAGCAAGTCTTGAAGAGGCATTCCGTTTGCCCGGATTTCAGACGCAATGGGCATTGTTTTTATTTGGCTTTCGACATTTCCGGCAAATGCCAGTGTTGTCATCGACATAACCAACAGCAGTAGAAGTGCAATATTTCTTTTCATCCCAATTCATTCCTTTCTGTTCTGCCCGAAGATGATTTCGATCTCGAGCTTCTTTCAATAAAGTAAACGCCGTAAGCGCAAAAAAGTAACGCTAGCTGTCAAAAAAACATTCTCGTTACTTTCATCCATGTGAATCGTTTAATGAAGTAGATGGAAATGCAAGTTGACGGCGAGAGGGCTCACCCCCTACAATGAACTTGAAGGCAACAGATTGTTTGGGTGGTGAATGGATGCCGTCAGAATGGGAACTAATCGAGAAGGCAAAGACTGGTGATAGGGATGCTTTGGGCGAGCTCGTTGCGGATTCTTGGCAACCTCTATATCGCTTTATATCCTATAAAACCGGAAACTCAGAGGAGTCGCAGGACATCGCCCAGGAGACTTTTTATCGGGCGTTTCGCTCCCTCTCCTCGTATCAGCGAACAGAATCTTTGTTTTCAACGTGGCTTGGACGAATTGCGATGAATTTGATTACTGATATATGGCGAAAAAAAGGCCGGACTCCCATTATTAACGATATTAACGAACATGAGAGTGAACTGTCAGGCGGAGAAAATCCTGCGGACGCTTTAATTTGCCAGGAAACGCAGGACACGCTTGTTGCTCTTTTGTGTGAACTTCCGGAGGAACAGCGCCGGGTTATCGAACTGAGAATTATTGCCGGATTGCCGGTTAAAGAGGCCGCTACAGCCATGAATAAAAGTGAAGCCGCCATCAAAATGTTGCAGCAGCGTGCGCTGAAAAGTCTACGGGAAAAGCTGCTGGACAGAGGAGTATTGGAACAAGATGAGTAGTAAAATTGATGAACTCTCCAACTCTCTGGATAAAATAAATGCCGGACAGACCCTGCAAGTTGCAGACACAGAAATCGACGAACTATTGGAAGTCGCTACGCTTCTGCACAAGGCAGCCCTCCCTGTTCGCCCGCCTGAACATATTCTGTCCGTTACTGTGCAGCGCGCCGCCGACGGATTGGCGGCTCACAAAAAGTCGCGTCATAACGCCTGGTTGTATTCCGGTGTGTTGGGGGCCGCAGCTGCCCTGCTCATTTTTGTCGGCATCAACGGATTTCCCTCAATGCAGGAAGTTGTTCCGATCGTCACACCTGCGCCGCAGAACGCGCCGGTGTCTTCAAACGCTTCCGCTCGACTTGATGTGAACCCAACAACGCCAGTTGCACCGCTGAAAGAGAAAAAAACAGCTGCTCCAGAATCTAATGCGGAGTCCTCCAACGCTGTATCGACGCCATCCAGTGACACTGCCTCAAAACCTGCGACTCCCTCCGCACCGGCTTCCGCCACGCCCTCTCCTGCCCTGTCTTCGCTGCCGCGCCAGGCCCCAGCCTCCGCCGTTCAATCGATGAAGGTGGCTTTTCCGCCTACGGCCATGGCTGTGCGCTTGGCAGGTCGAACACCGGACTCCATTATTAAGGATTCCTCCGCTGGCACAATCCGGCAAGTCTTTGACAGCGGCACCCCGCGCGAACTGATCATCACTCAGCGTATCAAGCCACTCGCAGAAAACGACACTGCAGCCTCGTCAGGGCAACAGGTCCTGCGTGAAACCGCCAAAGGGAAATCTGAAGCACTTACAAGTCTTAACAAGGTGGTTGTTGTCATCAATGGACAGGAAGTGACGCTCGAAGGTCGACAGACGATTGCTGAACTCACGGAACTGTCAAAAACACTCTCCCCTGCAACTATGTGAATAATGGCAACCGCTACCGGTTGCGAAAGGAATAAGCGATGGAAACGACACCAAAAACACAAACATATAAGTTATCTTTTGCCGAAGAAAATCAACCCAAAAGTTCAATGGACAAGCATGTACATGAAATCTGGCTGGCTGGCGGCTGTTTTTGGGGACTGGAAGCCTATATGGATCGTTTGAGCGGAGTTATTTATACTAATGTGGGCTATGCCAACGGTAATACCGCCAATCCTTCCTATGAAGATGTCTGTCAGCGGAATACAGGACATGCGGAAACCGTATATGTTCAGTATGATCCAGAACAAATCGATTTTAAAAAACTGCTGACCTATTATTTAAAAGCGATAGATCCAACAACCCTCAATCGTCAGGGAAATGACCGGGGCGTGCAGTATCGCAGCGGCATCTACTACAAAGATTCATCTGACAAATCAATCATTAATCAAACAATGACGGATGCGCAAAAAAAATATCCATCGCCCATAGTCGTCGAAGTATTGCCGCTAGCTAATTATTATGTAGCCGAAGAGTATCATCAAAAATATCTGGCGAAGAATCCGAACGGATACTGTCATATTGATATCTCTTCATTAGACAATGATCCTGCAGCAAAGGGAAATGAAGTCAGCGACAGAGACGTAAGAACCTATGGCAAGCCAAAGCCGGAAGAACTCAAACGTCGGCTGACCCCTTTACAGTTAAAGGTTACCCAAGCCAACGGTACGGAACCTCCCTTTGAAAACGAGTATGTAAATAATCACCAGCCGGGTTTATATGTTGATGTCATAACCGGCGAGCCGCTATTCAGTTCCCGCGATAAATTTGACTCGGGCAGCGGTTGGCCCAGCTATACGCGACCTATTACGCCTGATGCTGTCATTAATAAGCGAGACACTAGTTTGTCAGAGGCACGGATTGAGGTTCGCAGTCGTTATGGCGACAGCCACTTGGGCCATGTATTTGAGGATGGCCCGGCGAACAAAGGTGGCTTGCGATATTGCATGAATAGTGCCGCGATGCGATTCATTCCTCTTGCCAAGATGGAGGAAGAAGGCTATGGGGCCTTGATTCATTTGGTAACATCAGATTGAAAATCAAAACCATCTAAATACACGAATAGTAGTTACATGCCAAGTTTGTGCTAGTACGGCGGCGGGACGGGGTATAAGAACGCTTCGACGCGTTGCTTAACCTCCGCTTATCTTATACCCCGTTCCGCCGCCTTCGGTTAGCTACTCATTTTAGTAATAAAAGATAAGGGGAACCGATTTATCGGTTCCCCTTATCTTTTATCCAGATTGATAT
>DATMYT010000468.1:0-3867 GCA_035560855.1 Negativicutes bacterium
AATGTTGTCCTCACCTGTGATTGGTGATATACCTGGAGCTGTGCTAAATGTTATTTGCCCCAATGTTCGGTTTACTGTGAAATGTGTTCCCTCAACCAGCGTGTCGAAAGTACCGTCTGATTTCAGTTTCTTTATGGCTACCGCATCGGAATCAATGTTAGTCGCTGTGAGTTGGTACACCGTAGCTGCGGAAGTTCCGGCAAATCTCTCTGTACGTTTAGGCTGAATTAGATTGATTGGCTCAAGCGTTGTACCGCCACCGGTTGGTGTTCGCGCTATGATAATAGTCGGAATATATCCTGTAGTTGCACTTACAGTTGTGCCATCAAAACAAAGGTATTTGAGTCCGTCTAGAATCCACAACTTACCATTCATTTGTTGCGATACAGAAATATGGTCGTTTGCTGTGTAATAAAGCTCTATTGGCGTTGCCCCATCAAGGTAAATTTTTGTTCCAGCATGGACCAATTTCTTAGTTGTTGCACCATATAAAAAATGGACTCCGTTAATCCTGCCTGGAAAGGTTTTGACTAACTGGATTCCATCTCTTTTTTTTACTTTCCCGACCTCGTCACGAATCATGTTCGGGCAGGATGGGGATCTGTTTTTAGCTACATTGTTTGGTGCGTTGGAAAGGTCCGCGCCTAAGAAAGTGTTGATTTCTTCTTTGTGCTTAGGTTTTGGATTTGGTGCTGCGAATTGTGCCATCTTTACCACCCACTTTCAGAGTAGAATGCCACCTGTCCACCAGAGGGAGTTTGAACTAATCTTCCAAATCCGACCTCAAACTTGTTTCTAAGGTCTGTTGCTAAGCTGGGTTCATCTTCCCTCATTAATTCAGAAGCAACATAAATCGGAATCAGGGCCACAATTTCGGGGTCGAGCAGCAATACCGTATCGTTTGGTGTGTCCTTTGTAATGGATTGAGGATATGCGTTATAATACACTTTCCATGTTCCAATTGAAGTGGTCGGCAAAATGAATACTCCTTTACCCTCGGTGCTAATGGTCACCCTTCCATAATTTTTTTCATCTTCAAAATAGGCATCACGAAAATCATAAAAGTCTGATACGAGCGTTTTAAAATCATATCTTTGAACTATACCTGTTCCAGTTCCATCTTGCACTATGACATGGTCTTTTACTATGTACTTCCCTGCCGTTGCAAGCGTTTGTAGCGCCTCATCTATTACCGACGGCATTGCTTTTAAATATGGGTTTGTGGTCGTATTTTCGATAAGCGAATCGCCATCAATTAAATTCATCTTCTGCAAGGAAGCTATTTTAACGTCGAGAAGAGTTGTCATTTTTGCTTCTCCTTTCTATGTTTGCGTGTCTGCAAGTAACGCCCTTGCAGTAGTACATTTAAGCCTTGATTGAATTGTAGATTTCAATGTCGGTCTTATTTTCGATTTCCATTCCCTTCTTCTTTGCAGCATCCAGCAGTTTATCTTTGTTTTCTGGATTAAGTAAGCATGCGGCCTCGTGTTTTTGTAATCCAATATGGGATTTGATTTCTCTGCCGCAATACTGACATTTCAATTCTTCTGCGGGTTTCTCTGCAGCTTCTTCTATTTCCGCCTCAACGGCCTGCGAAATATAATTTCCATCAGCCAAAACTTCTAAGACTTTATATGCCCTTCCGTCTTCCTTAAAGGTTTCGTCCTTTTTCAAATCTTTAGGTATCATAGTTTCTCCCTTCTAAATTGCGTATTTCCACTTATATCCGCCGTGTGTATTTCTTTGACCACGACAACAGGCAATGATTTTTGCGTGAAGGAATCCGCATCCTTCTGGTTCTGTGGCAGAATTAAACTTTGCTATTTCATTTCCATCCAAGTCCATCTGCACAACTGGTTTTCCGATGGTTAACTTATGGTTTGCTCGGTATATTCGCTTTTCTATTGTCCCAACATCTTCCTTATAAATCCAAACGTAACCGCCATGTTCGTTTCGTCTCCCAACGCAACAACTAATAATATGAGAATGATTAAAACCAGCCTTTTCCGCATCATGTATAGTTTTGTATTCGTTGACTAAATCACCACTTAGGTCATATTGCAATACTGGTCTCGCTTCTTTAAAATCCCTCATATTGTTTTCATAGGCGTGTTTCATGTTTTCCTTGTGTGTTACCCATTCAAGATTTTCAACGTTGTTATTGTGTTTATTTCCGTCTTTATGGTTTACTTGCCGTTTATTGAGTAGATTCGGTATAAATGCTTCAGCAACAAGCCTGTGTCGAAAATTGGTAACACATACTCCATTCCTACAAAGCGATACGGTTTTATATTGCGTGTTTTTAGCGCCGACAAGCACGATGCAATTTTTAAGCGACCTTACGTTTCCGAGATTACTGACTTGATATAATCCTTCATATCCTTTTATGTCTTTCCAAATTTCCATTATTAACCTCCCTTAAAGGTATCAAAAAACATCGGTAATCTAACCGTTAAGGGCGGTTAGAAACAGTTGCAACTGCTGTCCCGATGTTAACTGTTAAATTAGCTCACTCACGAAAGGGTTGTTCCTGTGTCTGCTCCCGACAAGATCATGTGCCTCCAATTGAAATGACCCGCGCTGAATCTGCAATAACCGCTCCAATCCAGGTTACGGGTTTTCAGATCGACTTCATTGGCAATATCAAGGTCAACTCTGTTGTAGAATACCGAACCCTGTAACGCTTCGTTTGCCTCGCTGGACATTAGTATGTATGGTTTCTTTCCTGTAGGGGCTTCCCATCTGTGGTTAACAATCAATCTCCATTTGCCTTTCTGGGTATTGATATCGTTGTTAGGAGATCCCACAACAAGGGTTGTGCCAATTATTCTGTTGGCTGTCTCTTCAAGGTCTGGAACGTTGCCGGGGATAATCAGGGTGTCGAACGTATAACCGTTGATTACGCCGGATTCGTTTTTGAAGTTTCTGCCGATATTCGCTAGTCTGTTGAGCATCACAATGTCAGTTCCCAAAGCATTAGTGAATACGTTAGACTGCGCAGCTACGCCGGATTTCTTTCCTGGGTGATCTGTTGCAAATAATCCCTTGGCATCGCCTGTGGTCTTATCAAGAGTACGAGTACCATAAACAAAGTTCGCTCCTTCTGTCACAAGACATTTGGTGGCGAACTCTAATTTTGATCTCTTATAAGCTTTCATGTAGTTCTTGGCGATAATCTTCGCATCGTCAAGTCTTCCGTCGTCGATCATTTCACGGGTGATCGTAAATCCCTTGCTGAATGCATAATGCTGAATCAGCTTTGCGAAGCCTTCTTGTAATTCATCCTGCGGAGCGACTCCACCTTCATCCACAATATCGAAGCTTGAAAACTCGGTCATTCCACCGGTTCTTTCTCCGAACTTTTTGGACTTCTTGACGTTGTATATGGCTTCCAACACTGCGTCGTCATTAGTTTTACCATTATCAACGTCTGCTATAATCTCGGTCAAAACGCCCTCAACCGCCTTGTACAGTGAGTCGTTTTTTCCTGAAAGTTTACTGAATACTACTGCCATTTTGTACCTCCTTAAATGAATCTAACTAAAGCTTCTGTGCCGGACGCACCGGAACCTAGCTTTTTAACAATGGTTGCTACTCCATTTGTCGCTGTAGCGGTAACCTGTCCGCCATCGGTATGGATCGTGACAAGCGTTCCTTCAGCCGTTGCGCTTGCATCTGCCGCAAAGGTTGTCTTGTATACGAAATGCGGAATTACAGGTTCTACCGGAAGGGGCAACTGACCGGAAGCGGGGGCGACGTATGATTTCATAGCGATATAAGTTGGTTTAGCGGTTGCACCAACCTTTGTTAAAGTTCCGCTGGTTACAACAAGTCCCTCTCCTTCGGTGTAGGTTTCGCTTGCTGTAG
>DATMYT010000469.1:0-5574 GCA_035560855.1 Negativicutes bacterium
AATCCTTCCTTTCCGTTACCATTACCCTGCAGAAATTATTATTAAAATTTCTCAGCTTTTTCTTCCAGCAAATTCGCCATCGCGCGTAATTCCTGCATGGAAGCGGCCATGTGAGCGATCGCCTCACTCACCTGACCGATCCCTTCTTCGACTTGACTAATCTGTGCATAGGTTGCCGCACTTCCTGATTGAAGACCATCAATGATATCTTTGATTTTTGTAATGGATTGCGTGCTATTGGTTGCCAGTTGGCGAATTTCTTGAGCAACTACGCCAAAACCGCGCCCTTGCTCTCCTACCCTCGCCGCTTCAATGGCAGCATTAAGTCCTAGCAAATTGGTTTGACCGGCGATCCCCTGAATAAACCCCAACACGCGATTGGTTTCCTGGGCTTGCGTCTGCGAGTCCTTTGCCAATTGCTCCAATATGTGAACGATGCCGGTGATTTCTTCCGATTGCGCGGTTATTTCTTCCGCCGTACTCGCCAAGGTGCTGATATTGCCCAGTAGCTGATTCGCCATGCTTTTCAGATCATCCTGATGAGCCAGGGACTGCGACAACACAATCGACCCAATTAGATTTCCCGTTGTGTCACGAATACCGCCAACCATAACTCGGTAAGGAAACCCCCGTATTTTCTTGTCAATGGTTGTCTTAATACAATCAAGATTCTCATGAATCACCCGGTAGGCTCCCGTGCCTTCCTTGATCGGTTGATTAACCTCAATTTGAAAATCCAAGTCTTTTGCCGGTAAGTAAAAAAGGAATTTTCCCGTATCGGCTAACGCGACACCGACTTCCCCGCCCAAGGCTTTGTGCACAACCTGTAGCACAGTTGATATTGCCGTCAGTTCTGCTTGAACCGCATCTCCCACTCGTCTCACGCATCCTTCTTCAAATCATCTCGGCAAAGCTCTGAATCTTGGTTCTTGATTGTTCATTGTTCATCGTACTCTGGTCGATTTCCAGACTCAGCGAGGGGATTCCGGCATCTTCAGCCGCTTTGACGAGCATGGGATACTCATATTCCTCAACATCACAAAACTTCATCAAACAGATTGCGATACCCTGAGCGCCGTATTTGCGTGCCAAATCCACAATCAATTTGCCTCTGGAGCTATTCACTTCATGCACTGTTGAACACGCCGTCCGATCAAGCCATTGCTGCGCAAGCGACTCGAGCGGGCCGCCGCACTTAGGAATATCTGTCCTGAACTGCCTGGATTCTTGCGCCAAGTCATCGCCAACCACCGCAATTTTATTTTCGGCAAAGAGGTCCAGCAGGTCATCGGGTTCCCCGGTGATACCGGTTAGAATCACTTTCTTCCCTTTCCATTGATGGATGGGAAGTTGTTTCAGTTTGTCGATGATCTGGGAAACGATGGCTGTATGTGCGCCTTTTTCCATAAAGTGCGAACTTTTCATCACCGTATGACGAATTTTCGGGGTCACTACATCCAAATGATCGTTGGCAACCTCGCAGAATTCTCTGATGGCCGCCTGATGAGCGTTGTAAACGCCGATGCTATTCTTGATTGCCGCATCGCTAATCACATGCCCGGCAATCGCTTCCAATTTCGTTTTGACTGCGCCGTATTCAGCCGCCAAAAACTCCCTGCTTGCCGCAAGTTTCCGATTCTGTGGATGAATAAAGGCAATCAAGGGAATATCCTTCACGCCTACCCGCCAGGCGCCACTTACCCCACGGTACGTATCACAGAGCATCGGCATCAGCGCAGCCGAAATTCCCTGATATTTCCCCAGCATGCCAAATTCAAGGCAAGAGCGCAGGAGCGAACAGGTAAAAATGGGCGCATATTGTCCGGCAACCGAAGGCGTCGTCTGCCCACCCCATAATCCCATCGGGATCATTCCGGCGGCATGGACCAACTCTTCGGGAGTATAGATCGGAAAGCAACCGATTACTTTCTTCCCTGAAACCAGGTATTTATCCAGCGCAATTCTAGGATTGACAGCAATGGTGTCAAGTTCATTGAACAACGAATCTAAATTAACCATTTTTTGCCTCCTTGTTTTCTTTCATGATTTCGACCAATCCCTGTACCCTCGTCTCAAATTGAGCTTCACTATAAACGCGGGAATCAGATTGATCGCCGTCAAAATTGGAACAGGGCACGCCCGTCTTTTCTTCGACAATATTCCTGCCCACAAAAATGTGGAACGTCATCATCTTGCAACTCCGATTCACATGGCAGAGCATGCCGTCGCAGTCAAACTTCTTGATTGTGTCGGAACGCATGTTCATAATGGTCTCTGTTGTCAGGCTGTTGGTCGAGGAAGTGGCATAGGCATAAGCCATCGAATCCAGGTTTCCCGGCTCGTAAACGATATTCCAGGCAGTGACATACCCGTTGATTACCGCGTTTACGCCATAGTTTTTCAAGGTTTTCAGATTGTGTCCCAAGTTGGGCCAGCAAGCGATGCCCTCCCAATGAACGCGGTATTCCTCTTTGGCCGGGAACGATGTCGTCCCATTGGCAATGTGTTCTTCGATCTCCAGTTTCAGCTGTTTAAAGATTTCGGTGGTCGATTCTTTGCCCCGACAGAGGACCAGACAAGACATATAGTTGAAAAAGTCAAACCCGTTTACTGGCGCGGGAACACGCGTATTCAGCTGGATAATGTCGTCAAACAGCTTGCTGTTAATCTGAGACCGCTTCTGAACCTCCAAAAACTTATCCCAGTCAAACTTTTTGCCGCTGAATTTTTCCATTTCGGCAATGTAACTTTCGATTTGCTTGCGGATATATGTCACCTTATAAGCAGCAGGTTTCTCTTCATCGTAATTGAATAGGCAATCAACGAAGAAAATCGGGATATTCAGATTGTGGGAGAGCTGTTCATACCATTTCATCAACTGAGTGCAACTGTTATTCGCCAGCAAAACAAAATCAGGCGAAGGCAGTAAAGGATCCGCAGTATTGTAGGCCGGGTCCTGGATTTTTTCCGCCAAAGCCAGATTTAGCCTGGCATACGAGCAAATGTTCATGGGATAACGCATTTGACCTTCGGCATAGGCGATCAGATCATCGCCCAGATGTTTTGCCGAAATTGCCGCTGCATTATTTTCCGGATATAACACGGGAATCCCCATGGTTTCGCAGATTTCCTGCGGGAAAATCGCTGTAGACCAGCCGATTTTCTCACCTCTAGCTTTGGCATCCCATGCGTCTTGGTACACTTTTGCCGTTTGCGCCGCCACCATGACGCGCGACTTCGGCAATGGCCGTTTTGGTTTCTGAGCTACGGTTTCGGTCATAATCATACCCTCCTCAAAATTATGCTTGTTTGCAAAGCTCTTCCCATGCAAACAACGCCGCTCCGAGCGCACCGGCAAGTTGGCAGTCTGCATGAACAAGGATCTCCGTTTTAAGCTCCTCGCCCAAAGCCCTGACAACCCCCTTGTTCAGGGCAACGCCCCCGCTCATCGCGACATCTTTGACAATTCCGTTTCGATAGGCCAGCACTGCGACTCTTTTGGCAACCGATCGATGAATCCCCGCCACCAAGTCGGCTAAGTTTACATTCATGGACAGTTTGGAAATAACCTCGGATTCCGCAAACACCGTGCACGTACTGCTAATACTTGCTTCTTCCGTTGCCTTTGCGTCCCACTCGCCCAGTTCTTCTGTTTGGAGGTTGAGACGCCCCGCCATTACTTCCAAAAACTTGCCTGTCCCGGCAGCGCATTTATCATTCATGACAAAACTATCGAGCATGCCCTTGGCATTCAAGCGCAATGCCTTGGCGTCCTGTCCGCCAATATCGATAATGGTCCGGACTGTCGGCATCAAAAAAGCAATCCCTTTGGCATGGCAACTCAGTTCGCTTTTTTGATTATCAGCAGTTTCAAAGGAAAACCGGCCATATCCGGTAACCATAAGGCGGCCTAAGTCTTCTCGTTTCAGGGAATGCATGGCCAAGGCTTCGTCATACACCTTTTGGGCGCCAACGGTGCCGGCGCCCGAGGAAACGACCGCTCTACCCAGTATGTTTTTCCCATCTTCCAAGATAATGCATTTGCAAGCCGTCGACCCGATATCCAGTCCCATGGTTAACATAGAGCACACTCCTACGATTTCTAATGAGCGCTAGATCACGCCGTCCGTTTCCATCTTCTGTAGCTCTTCTTTGGACAGTTTGAGTTTGCCGCAATAGATTTCATCGTTGTTGGAACCCAGTTCCGGACCGGCCCACTTGACTTCGCCGGGCGTCCCCGATAATTTCGGCGTAATTCCCTGCATGCGGATGTCGCCGAATTTTTTGGTCGGCACCGTAATGAGAGCGTCCCGGGCCGCAAAGTGAGGATCTTTCACGATGTCTGCCGCCGTATATACCTTGCAATTGGGAACTTCATCGCCCAAGGCTGCCATGCATTCGTCGATCGTATGCGCTCTAGCCCAGTCTGCCGCTATTTTGTTGATTTCTTCCAGATTTTTCATGCGCCCCTTGGCGGTGCTGTATTCTTCGCTTTGCAACAAATCTTCCCGGCCTATGGATTTTGCAAACTGCGCGAAAAGTTTGTCACCGCTAACCGTAAACACAATATATTCATCGTCTTTAGTCAGAAAATGCCCGGAAGGAATGGTAACCGTCGTGCCATTTCCCATTCGGTTTCGGATCGTGCCATCATAAGAATATTCCGCAATAATCGATTCCATCATGCGAAGCGTCGTTTCCGTCAGACAGCCGTCAATTCGTTGACCCATGCCCGTCCCTATGACATCACGGTTATATACAGCGAACATAATTCCGATGACGCCAAACATAGCCGTCATAAAGTCGGCGACAGATACGCCCGGTTTAATCGGCGGTTGACCAGGAAAACCGGTTACATGTAAAAAGCCACCCAGAGCCAGTCCAATTCGATCAAAACCAGGCTTATGGCTGCAAGGTCCAGTTTGACCGTATCCAGACGCACTAAAAAATACCAGCTTCGGATTTAACTCATGCAACATTTCCCATGTAAACCCTAATTTTTCGAACACACCCGGGCGGAAATTTTCGATCAATACGTCGGCATCTTTTACCAGTTCAATCAAAAGTTCTTTGCCACGTTTCGCCTTAAGATTCAGCGTCACACTTTTTTTGTTGCGCCCTTCAACCGCGAACCACAAATCCTTGATGCGGCCCATGTTTCGCATTAAATCTCCCAGTTTCGGCGGTTCGACCTTGATTACTTCGGCGCCGAAATCCGCTAGCAGGGTCCCTGCGAACGGACCTGCGAGTATGTTGCCAACTTCAACGACTTTTAACCCCTCTAGTGCTTGTTTCAATACATCCACCCCATTCATCGTAATTCTGATTTAAAATTCCCTGACCGCATTTCCGAAAAGGTCGACATTGTTCCCGTCATTGCCATCCCATATATTGAAGTCTTTGCGTATTCAGCATGTCAGTTTCTGTTATCGTCCTACCCACTAAAACGCATTTATCATCCACCTCCATATCTTCAAAACATCTGGCTGCCATTGTTTCCATTTTTAGCACTCCCTTCCCATATATTTTTCTCTAAGTCAACCGCAAACAATGTTGAATTATGCACTTGTTTAC
>DATMYT010000470.1:0-7579 GCA_035560855.1 Negativicutes bacterium
CCTATATAGAATTTGCTGATCGATGCCTTTTTCCTGCCGCCAAACTAGATTTCGCAAGTTTTCTTTTCAAAACAAAAGGCAGAACGCCGCCGCCCCGCCTTTTGTCACCAAACTACATTCAATCGACGGGGTGGATGACGAGGCCATCCCGCAACTTGGGTTCGAACCAGGTGGATTTCGGCGGCATAATATCGCCTGCATCCGCCACAGCCATCAACTCCGCCATCGAAGTCGGAAACAGGGCAAATGCCACCACTGCCCGGCCCGAATCGACAAGCCGTCGCAATTCCGCCGTGCCGCGAATGCCGCCGACGAAACCGATCCGCTTATCGATGCGGGGGTCCTGAATACCGAGAATCGGCGTCAGCAGATTGTTCTGTAAAATATTTACGTCCAGACGCGCCAGTTTGTCGTTGTGGTCAAAGCTGCCGGGTTTCGGCGAAAGTTGATACCAAGCCCCGCCCATGTACATCCCAAAAACATGGAAGCGCTCAGGCTTACCGACCTCCGCTCCTTTGGCCCGAATCGGCTCAACAATGAACTTCTTCGCCACCTGAGCAAGAAAGTCTTCGGCGGACAAGCCGCCCCAGTCATACACCACCCGATTGTAGTCGAGGATGTGAACTTCATCGTCAGGAAACAGCACCGTCAGGAAGCTGCCTGCCCCTTTTCCCTTACTCAGACGGCTCACCCGGGCCGCCGCCGCCGCGCGGTGATGACCGTCGGCGATATACACGCGCTCCATGCCCGCAAATCCCTGTTCCACCGCCGCAATAGCCGCCGGATTATCCATCACCCACAGAGTGTGCACAATGCCGTCTTCCGTTGTGAAATTGTATACGGGCTCAGTCGCCGTCACAGCCGCCACTTGCGCCGCAATCGCCTGATTTCGGCGATACACAAGAAATACCGGACCGGTCTGTGCGCCGCTTCCCACGATATGATCGACCCTGTCCTGTTCCTTGTCCGGTCGCGTCAGCTCATGCTTGCGCACGATGCCGGCTTCATATTCCGCCACCTGGCAGAGCGCCGCAATGCCGGTCTGAACATATTTTCCCATCCGCTGGCGATATACATAGTAGCAGGCGGCTGTCTCCCTTTTCAGCACTCCGGACGCCACATACTCCGCCATTTTTTTACCGGCCTGCGCATATACTGCCGGGGAATGGGGATCGACTTCGGGTGGCAGATCCACTTCCGCCCGGGTCACGTGCAGAAAACTCTGCGGGTTGTTCGCAACCATTTCCCTCGCTTCACCCGCATCCATCACGTCATACGGCAGGGAAGCAAATTTCGCGGCGACTTCCGGCGTCGGCCGCAACGCCCGAAAAGGCTTTATTGTAGCCATAGTTGTTTATCCTCCAGTTTTTCTGAGTACTATTACCTTTGCAGGGATTCGAAATTCACCATAGTAGCGCCCAGAATCCCATCCACCGCTTTCAGCTTTTCCAATACCTCTTGCGGAATAATCGACTCCACTGCCAGCACCATCATCTGGTTGCCGGCCTTCTCGGAGCGTCCCACCTGCATACTGGCGATATTGATACCACTCGTGCCGAGAATCGTGCCAACCTTGCCGATAATGCCGGGGCGGTCGATATGGGGTCCGATCATCAACCATCCCTGCGGTACAAAATCCACCCGATAATCGTTGATCATCACAATACGGCCTTCTTTACCGAACAAGGTGCCTTTTACGCAGCAGTAATCCTTGTCCGTCGTGACCCGCACCTTGATCAGGTTGGCAAAGTTATCGGTTTCCTTAAGCTTGACTTCTTTAATCTTTATGCCGCGACTTTTGGCCATTCCCGGCGCATTTACATAGTTGATCGACTCTTGCAGGAACGGGCTCAATGCTCCCTTGATCACCGCCACCGTCAACATTTTGGTATCGACATCGGTGATGTTACCGGCATATTCCACATCGATCGACTGAATCCGGCCCGGAGCCAGCGTCGCAGACAGGCAACCCATCCGCTCCGCCAGATTGAAGAAAGGTCGAATGACCTCCATTACATGAGCTGGAATCGGCGCCATATTGACCGCAGTTGTTACTAGTTCTCCACGCAGCGCCGCCAATACGCCATGCGCTACATCCACTGCCACGCCGACCTGCGCTTCTGCTGTAGACGCGCCAAGGTGCGGAGTTGCAATTACTTTGGGCGATTTTAACAGCGGATTATTGGGATCGACCGGTTCCTTCTCAAATACGTCGATTGCCGCACCCGCTACAATGCCCTCTTCGATGGCAACCGCCAGATCAGCTTCGTCAATCACGCCGCCACGGGCCACATTGATAATGCGAACCCCTTTTTTCATCTTGGCGAACGCGGCCTTGTTTATGAGTTTTTTTGTATCCGCCGTCAACGGCAAATGCAGGGTAATAAAATCAGCCTTGGCGAAAATCTCGTCAAGTTCGGCGATCTCAACGCCGAGAGCTTCGGCCTGTTCCGCCCGGATGAACGGATCATAAACAATAACATTCATTTCAAGAGCCAACGCCCGCTTGGCGACTCCGCTGCCGATACGTCCCAACCCCAGAATCCCCAAAGTTTTTCCCCGGACTTCCACACCGGTAAACTTCGAGCGCTCCCACAAGCCCTTCTGAAGTGAAGCATATGCCTGCGGCACGTTGCGTGCCAGCGCCAGCATCATCGCCACCGTGTGTTCGGTCGCTGCGATGGTGTTGCCTTCCGGTGCATTCAATACGATGATCCCCCGCTGCGTCGCAGCCTCCACATCGATATTATCAACGCCGACCCCAGCCCGACCGATAACCTTGAGGTTCTTCGCCGCCGCAATAACGTCTTTAGTCACTTTTGTCTCGCTGCGCACTACCAGTGCGTCATATTCAGGGATAATCGCAATCAGTTCTTCCGGGGTCAATTTTTGTCGGCTATCCACCGGAAATTCCTTCGTTAGAATATCAACCCCGGCTTGTGCAACAGGGTCGCTGACCAATATCTTCGGCATGTTGTTTATCCCTCCAAAATATTATTATGCGTATAGCAATGTTTCGATGCTCGGATTTGCGCTGCGCTGCTCTTTGTTTTCGCAACGCTTGAGCGGGAGCTTGTTGGAAAGAGTGGAGGTTAAGCGAAGCGTCGGAACGATTCCAACGAGCTCCCGCTCAACGTCTTATCTATCGCCCTTGGCAAATTCATCCGTTCTCTCGCTGAAACTTGATCATCAAATCCCTCAACGCCTTGCAAGCCTCCACCGGCACCGCATTATAAGCCGATGCCCGACAACCGCCCACAGAGCGATGCCCCGCCAGGCCCACAAAGCCTGCCTGCTTCGCCTCGGCGAGGAATTTTTTCTCCAGTTCCTCACTCTTCAGCCGAAACGTGATGTTCATCAGAGAACGGGCTGCCGGAACAGCATGCCCGACATAAAAGCCCTTGCTGGCATCAATCACATCGTAGATCAGCGCGGCCTTTTCCTCATTGCGCCGGGTAATCGCCGCGAGCGCTCCCTGTTCCTTGATCCAGGCCAACACGAGACCCATCAGGTAAATACCAAAAGTCGGCGGCGTGTTATATAGAGAATTTTCCTTGGCGAACGTCCCATACCGAAGCATCGTCGGGATATTTGGATTCGCCGTTGCCAGGAAGCTTTTTTTGACGATAACCACGGTCACGCCCGCTGGTCCGAGGTTCTTCTGCGCCCCCGCATAGATCAGGCTGAACTTGCCCACATCAAACGGCCGGGACAGAATATCACTCGACATATCCGCAATAAGCGGCACACTGCCGGTATCGGGAAAATCACGCCACTGCGTGCCGAAAATAGTATTGTTGGAGGTGATGTGAACATAGGCCGTGTCAGCCTCAACCTTCAATTCGGCAGGCGCGGGAATGCTGCTGTGATTGCCCGCCTTCGTGCTGGCGACTTCATAGGTGTCGCCCAGCTTTTTCGCTTCGGCGATCGCTTTCTCCGACCATACGCCAGTGATCACATATCCTGCCTTGCGCCCCGCAGGCAAGAAATTCATCGGAATCATCGCGAACTGCAAGCTGGCTCCACCCTGTAGAAACAGGACTTCGTAGTCCTCAGGAATCCCCAGCAACTCCCTGAGCAGCGCGATCGCCTGATTGTGCACCGCTTCATATTCCTTGCCTCGATGGCTCATCTCAAGAATAGACATACCGGCGCCCTGGAAATCCAGCAGCTCCGACTGCGCTGTTTGCAATGCGGACAAGGGCAGTGCCGAAGGTCCAGCATTGAAATTGTATGCCCGTTTTGTCGTTGTTGACATCATCATCACTCCCATATGCATAATAGCGTAAAATAAAACCTCCCGTCCCAAAAATAGGGACGAGAGGTAGAGGTTCTCCCGCGGTGCCACCCAAGTTGCCGAATTTCGGCCGACTTTGTCCGCTATATCGGGCGGCCCCCGTCTTGGTTCATCACCAGCCACTCACGGGTGGACCTGTCTGTCCGGATTACCACCTCTCACCAACCGGTGGCTCTCTAAAAATCCTAAAGACCTACAGTTTTCCGTTCATCGCGTTGTGCAAAATAAATTTATCTCGATTATACTGTATACGTTTTGATAATGCAAGCGTTATTTTGCACATTTGTCTTTTGATACGACACAGGAAACGTTCTCGTCTTATTATTATCGATTTCTCCGGTTAAAAAACAACTTTGCAACAAAATCACGGCAACTTTTTAACAAGGATTTTGCGATTAAAACGCCAATATTATTTTGTAACAAATCATAGGAGGTTTTACATTATGAAAGAAGTTGCTTTTGCTCAATATGCGCCGCAAGTTATGCAGCAGTTACCCAAGGGAGCCTTTCTTACCGTTCACCACGGAGATCGCGACAATGTCATGACCATCGGCTGGGGCAGCATCGGCGTCATCTGGGGGCAACCGATTTTCAGCGTACTGGTACGCCCTTCCCGTTTCACGTTCGGATTGTTGGAGGCTAGCGGCGAATTCACCGTCAGCATTCCCCTCACCGACATGTCCAAGGCGCTCGGTATCTGCGGCAGCAAATCCGGACGCGACCTCGACAAATTCGCTGCCGCCGGACTGCAGAAACTCCCCGGCGTCAAAATTGCTACGCCAGTGATCGCAGGTGCTGGTCTACACTACGAATGCAAGGTGGTGTTCAAACAAGCGATGAATCCCCCTGCTTTGGACAAAAAACTTGACGCCGCCTGTTACGCCAACGGCGATTATCATTCGATGTATTTCGGCCAGATCCAAAGTGCCTGGATGGAATAGGCAAGAAAGGCAAGGAGCATTCATTGCAAACAGAAAAATTATATTACCACGATCCCTATCTGAAGGAGTTTACGGCAACCATCCTCACCAAATCGGCGCTGCCGGATGGACAATACGCCATCACACTTGATCGTACCGCTTTTTATCCGGAAGGTGGCGGGCAACCCTGCGACACCGGCACGCTCAACGAAGCGCCCGTGCTGAGTGTCCAGACCCGGAACGGCGACATCATTCATACGGTTGCCGGCGACCCCGGCGAGGGTACGGTTACTGGCAGACTTGACTGGCGGCGGCGCTTCGACCATATGCAGCAGCACACCGGAGAGCACATCTTGTCCGGCATTTTCCTGTCGACCCTTCAGGCGGAGAACGTCGGGTTTCATCTCAGCGCCGCCACCTGCCAGATCGACGTGACGCTTCCATCCCTGTCGTCCGAACAGGCCTGTGCCGTCGAGGATGCCGCCAACTCTGTTATTTTCGGCAACCGCCCCATTGATGCGCGGTTTGTCGAAAATTCCGAGCTGTCCGCCTATGTCCTGCGCAAGGAACCCGGCCCGGAGTTCGAGCAAATCCGTCTGGTTTCCATCGACGACTGTGATTGCTGTCCTTGTGGCGGAACACACGTCGGGCATACCGGCGAAGTGGGTCTACTCAAAATACGCGGCTGGGAAAAACGCAAAAACAATATTCGGGTAGAATTTGTCTGCGGTGGCAGAGCCTTGGCTGACTACCGGCTAAAGCATGAAATCGCCCGGACGCTGGCAGCTCGCTTTTCCGCTCCCATAGATGCGGTATTACCGGCATTTGAAAAGAATCTTGAAAAGCAGGAAACAGTGCAGCGGGAACTGAACGCGACCCGCAAAGCTTATCATGAAGAATTAGCAGCCCGTTTGCTGCTCGAAGCGGTCCCGATCGGGGCCGTCCGCATTGTGTCTCGTGAGTTTTCCGGGTACAGCGCCGCCGATCTGCAGGATTTCGCCGGTCGTATGACTGCTGTTGCCGGCGGCGTCTGCCTGCTGGCATCGATCGATGAGACCGGCAGTCGCACTTCCTTTCTGTTTGCCGCTGCGTCCGGCGTTCCCAAGTCTATGAACGACATTCTAAAACGAGCGCTCGCGCCTGTCGGCGGCAAGGGCGGCGGCAATCTTACCTGCGCCCAGGGCGGCGCACCAACCACAGATGCTGCCGGAGTGCTCGCGACCGCTCTGGAGTTGTTGGCATCGCTGACGTGAATTTATTCAAACAATAGCATATGAAAAGGACTGCAGGAAAACTTGAAACCAAGTTTCCGGCAGTCCTTTTTTATGCTTCAGAAATAATGCTTTGGATAGATCCTTTTATTTTTTTCCTTGCTTTGCGTCTTTAAACAACTTGGGCCCAATTACGGGAATCCGGGCCATGTCTCTGCGATTCAGCCCGCCGGTAGCCAACATCACCGCCAGATAGACCAATCCGCCAAACAACGAGATAACAGCCACCGTTACAAACTGGTTCCCCAACAGGTTCGCGAGAGGTGCATAGCCAAGCTTTACTGCCACGCCCATGACTGTAGCCGCCACGATGTTTTTCAGCAAATCTCCGCAATCAAAAAAGTATCCGGTATAACGATACACAAAATATAAATTCAAGGCTGCAGCCAAGCCCATATCCGCCAGTGTAGCCAGTCCTGCGCCTTGAATGCCCAGGCTGGGAATAGCCGTCAGTATCCAATTGAGCACCACCTTAACAATGGCAGCCAATCCCATATTAACGACCGGAATACTCGTGCGTCCCAGTCCCTGCAATACGCCTGTCGTGACTTGATGCAACCCCAACAGAAAAATGCTTCCGGCCATCACCTGCGTGACACCGGCAGCCCCAGGCGCATGATAAATCATACTGACAACGGGTTCAGCCAAAACCAACAACATCACGCTAAAAGGAATCGTCGTGAGATTGGCAAGCCGCATCGCACCTGCCGTTCGATAAATGACCTCCTGCCGGTCACCGAGTGAGTTGGCCTGAGAAATCGCCGGCACCAAACTGATAGCAAGCGAAGCCGTTACGATAGTCGCCAGATTGACCAAGGGCACAGCCATCCCCGTAAGGTAGCCAAACCGTTCTGTCGCCTGACCTACGGTAAACCCCGCCGCTTCCAGCCGCAGCGGCACAATGAGCAAATCCAGATTGGCAACCACCGGCAACATCAGGCTCGACAGCGCGACTGGCACCGCCAACACAGTAAGACGCCGTAGAATCGTCAGACTATGCTCCCGCCCCGTCAGGTCGGGTTCCAGCGGCATTTGCCGGTGCAGCTTTCCCTGTAGGCGATAATAATACCAGATTAGAACCCCTAGCGCCC
>DATMYT010000471.1:0-9814 GCA_035560855.1 Negativicutes bacterium
ATATATCAGTTAGTGCAATAACTTTTGTTGTGAAAAATATCTGAGGAGAGAAGGCGATAGGTATCATAATTTCCAACACTCTTGCGATTTCCGAAATGCAGAATCTGCTCCATTAGCGGAGCGATCGATCGCTGAATCAAAAAGGAGGAGCAAATTGTTATGGAGATGATTTCCGGTCTTTTGTTGATTATTTCCTTTCTTGCCCTAATTGTTTATTGTATGAAGGGTGGCAACTTACTCGTAGGATTTATTGTAACTGCGATACTATGGTGTATTATTGGATGGGTTCCCATGGATATTGTCGTTACGACGATATTCCAGACTTCAGTAGATACGTACGGAAAAACGATAGCCATCATCGTTTTTGGTGCCTGGTTCGGTCGCATGCTTGTTGATACGGGCATTGCAGGATACATCATCAAGAAGACCGTTGAGTTGGCCGGGGACAAACCGCTTGTGACCGCCATACTCCTCAGCGTTGTCAACACACTGATTTTTACCAGCGCTTTCGGTGTCGGATCGGTCATGGCCATCGGCATGATTGTACTGCCGATTCTATTTTCTCTCGGAATCGAGAAGAAAACTGCGGTAGGCGCTTATTTGCTGGCTGTTGCAGGCGGCATGTATCTAAATATCGCTTATGTCAACCAGTTCTTTGTTGTGTTCAAAACCGTGAAATACGACAGTAATTATATCCAATTTGCAGTTTATGCCACTGCGGTGCACATCGCCGTAATGATCGCCTTTATTATGTTTAACTACATGCGGGCCCGAACCGGCAACAGAGCCCGGGCATGGGCGGCGAGCGGCGCCGTTGATATGAAAGAGGGAAAATCCATTTCTGCGCTTTGCATAGTGGTTCCCTTCATCCCTATCGTTATGGTTGCATTCTTTAACTGGCAGCCAGTGCCGTCTTTCCTCCTCGGCATATTTTTCGGGTTGCTATTGACCCATAATCTTTCCTCCTACAGCCTGGCCGTGGAAAAAATCCAAAAGACCCTGTATGACGGTATCGCCGACAGCGGTCTTCTGATAGGCATGCTGTACAGTGTCAACATTTTTCAGGCCGCTGCCAAACAGGTTGCGCCCATACTGCAAAACCTGATGGGGGGCATTATCCCCACTTCGCCTACTGTGATCTTGATTGCTTTTTGCGTGCTGGCACCGCTTGCATTGTTCCGCGGCCCTCTGATGATATGGGGCTCAGGGATTGCGTTAGTCTCAATTTTACAGGCAATGGGCATCTTCAGTGAGAATTATCTGTTTGCCCTTTTCCTTATCCCGCCGGTCGCTATTGTCGCTAGCGCCTGTCCCACCCAGTCCTGGACCATGTGGGGCCTGAGCTACTCAAAGCTGGAACCGAAGCAATATATCAAAACCAACCTGCCATGGGCATGGATCATTCTGATTATTGTCGAGGTTCTTGCCGCCAAAATGATCGGGCAAATTTAACGTACGTTTTATAAGGGCCAGTCCCGAACATAGTTAGTAGTGGACTGGCCCTTCTTTAAGCAAGAAATTGGAGGACCGGGATAATGAGCAGCAGAGCAATACGCATAGGCATCGACGTCGGTGGCACCCATACCAAGGCTGTCGCTATTGACAACAATACGAACGACATTGTAGGAAAAGGATCGGTCATGACTACCCACCATCATGAGCAGGGAGTCGCTGCCGGTGTTGTGGAAGCCTTCCGGAAATGCCTCGCCGAAAATGATATCAAGCCAGAAGAAGTGATTTTTATTGCGCATAGCACGACGCAGGCCACCAATGCCCTGCTTGAAGGGGACGTTGCCCGCGTAGGTCTGATTGGTATTGGCGATGGATTTTTTGAGGGGTTCCTGGCGAAAAGGCAGACCAAGATCGACAATATAGACCTCGGTACAGGCAAGTTCATTGAAATTGACCATACCTATATGAGCATAAAAGACATGAATCCGGCGAACGTGGAAAAAACCGTAAAATCCCTGATTGACGGGGGAGCACGTGTCATCGTGTCCAGTAAGGCTTTCGGCGTTGATAATATGAAAGAGGAACGCACTATTTCAGCAGAGGCGGAACGCCAAGGCGTTTCAAGCACAATGGCTTCCGATATCACGAAATTGTATGGCCTGACTACGCGGACTCGCACCGCTGCACTCAATGCGTCTATTCTGCCCAAGATGCTCGATACCGCAAACTCCACCGAACAGAGCGTGAGAGCTTTAGATATTCAGGTCCCTTTGATGATCATGCGCGGCGACGGCGGCGTCATGGAAATCAATGAAATGAAAAAGCGCCCGATACTGACAATGCTTTCTGGGCCCGCTGCCAGCGTCATCGGCGCATTGATGTATCTGCGAGCCTCCAATGGCATTTACTTTGAAGTGGGCGGGACTTCCACCAATATCGGCGTAATCAAAAATGGGCGGCCAACTGTGGATTATTCAATCATCGGGGGCCACCGGACATACGTAAACAGTCTGGATGTTCGCGTTCTGGGAGTCGCAGGCGGGAGTATGGTGCGGGCCAACAAGGGCGAAGTGATTGATGTCGGTCCTCGTTCCGCCCATATTGCCAGGATGGGATATGCATGTTTCACTGATCCGGCATTGTTTGACGGCGCGACGCTCTTTCACGTCAAACCGCGCGAAAATGACCCCGCGGATTATGTGGCAATAAAACTGAACAACGGCGAAAATGTCACGATAACAAACACGTGCGCGGCCAACGTTCTCGGCATTTTGGACGACAATGACTTTGCACGGGGCAATTACGAATCAAGCTGCAAGGCGATGCAACTGTTGGCCGACTTTGTCGGACTGTCGGTTGAGGAAACGGCAAAAGCGATCTTGACGAAGTCCTGTAGCAAAATTGTACCTGTCATCGAAGATTTGATTGCCAAATATAAGATTGAACGGGACCAGATCGTCCTTGTGGGCGCTGGTGGCGGCGCCGGAACTCTCCTGACCTTTACGGCAAACATGCTGGGCTTTAAATATCAGATTCCTGAAAACGCAGAGGTAATCTCTTCCATCGGCGTCGCGCTCGCCCTGGTGCGTGAGATGGTGGAACGCACGATTCCCAACCCCACTGCCGCCGACATTGCACAGCTCAAAAAAGAAGCCAAAGAGCTTGCCATGAACAGCGGGGCAGTGGAAAACAGCATCGAAGTGTACGTGGAAATTGACGATCAGACACAAAAAGTAACCGCGATTGCCATGGGATCGACCGAAGTGAAAACCACCGACTTGATGAAACACTGTACCCAGGAGGAGACGATTGCGATTGCGGCGGAATCTCTGGGGATCGATACCAGCGAGGTAATAATCGCTGCCGCCAACGAATTTTTGCTGGTGGCGACAGTCGGGAAAAATGGCAGAACTCCTGTTCGTATAGTGGACAGTAAAGGCTTTGTCAAGATTCAGCGCGCCAATGGTTTTGTCGAGCGGACCACGATGGAAAATGCGGCGGAGTCCCTGCGTCGCGTATGGGAGACTGCCAGTAATTTTTCGAACGAAGTGCGGATCAATCCTGATGCCTATGTCATTGCAGGCTCGCGGGTGCTAGATTACTCCGGTATTCCTGAATTAAGCCAGGTTTCGGGACTCGTCGAAGCGGAGCTGTGCGATTTGTCAGGTGATGCAGAGTTGATTTTTGTCCTGGCGCGCAATGAACTGTGATGATGGATGCTGAACCTGCTGCCAGCGAAATTTTGAGTGCCGTCCGGGCGGCGACTGCTTGCCCGGACAGAGATTGGTACCGCTCCATGATGAAGAGCGATATTTGCGGCTGTCCAATCAGTGATGAAGAAGAGCGTGAGCTCCTTGACGGCGCGATGCGCACCGCAGTTAAAATGCAGCAGAAAATCAGGGGAATTTATGGAGGGTGCCCACCGCAAGAGATTGCCGGTGCTCTGCAACTAAAAATAGTGAACAAAGTGGAAGAATTGCGGGAACCGTTCCTGTTTCTGGGGCTTTATGAGCCGAACAACCGGACGATTACTCTTAACAGGAGCGCGCTCTCTCATGTTGAAGAGTTCATTGCATCCAATAATTTGAGCAGTTTGATATCGTTTGCGGACATCACTCGAATGACTCTTTTTCACGAAATATTCCACGCTCTTGAGGAAGAAACGCCGGACATTTTTACACGCAGTCATACTGTAAAGCGCAAAGCATTGGGGATATTCCCTTATAAGAGAAGATTGGATAGCCTCTCTGAGGTAGGGGCGGTTCATTTTTCAAAATGCATGACAGACATTTCCTATTCACCCTGCATTTGCGAACGGCTCCTATTGCTGGCGCTCGGCAAGTTGCCGATGGATAAGCTTTCGCCGGGTAGCTAAAAAAATAAACAGATTAATTTCTGGATTTGGAGTTGACTCAAGTGATTATGTCGTTTCGTTGGTTCGGGAAAAAAGAAGATCCCATTTCTCTGGGATATATTCGTCAGATCCCGGGCATGAAAGCTGTCGTCAGCGCCCTGAATGAGATTCCTGTCGGAGAAGTATGGCCCATGGAAGACATTCTGGAGCTCAAGCGGGATATTGAAGCGCACGGCATGCTTTTTCACACCATTGAAAGTGTTAATGTTCATGAAGACATTAAACTCGGCTTGCCAACGCGGGACCATTACATCGAGAATTACCGGCAGACTCTCCGGAACCTTAGTCAGGCCGGAATTAAAGTCGTCTGCTACAACTTTATGCCCGCCTTTGACTGGCTGCGCACAGACTTGGCTCAAACCCTGGCGGACGGCTCCAATACGATGGCCTACGACGAAAAGGTGATACGCGATCTGACGCCGGAAAAATTGATACAGTCGATGGTTGCTGGATCAAACGGGTTTGAATTGGCAGGATGGGAAAAGGACCGTCTGGGTGAACTGGAAACAGTATTTGCTCTTTACAAAGAAATCAATGAAGATAAATTGTTCGAACATCTCGGATATTTTTTGCGGTCGGTTATTCCAACCGCCGAAGAATGTGGAATTAAGATGGCAATTCATCCGGACGATCCGCCCTGGTCAGTGTTTGGACTGCCGCGGATTGTAACCTCCAAGGAAAACTTGGAACGCATTGTTGCGCTTGTAAACAGCCCGAGCAACGGTCTGACAATTTGCACGGGTTCGCTGGGAGCCAATCCGGCGAATCAGATGCCGGAAATCATCCGTTATTTTGGGAAAATGGGCCGCATACATTTTGGACACGTCCGAAATGTCAGGATTGAATCCAGCGGCGTTTTCTACGAGACTTCCCACAAAGATGATTTAGGTTCAATTGATATGTACGAAGTCATGAAAGCTTTTCATGATATCGGCTATACCGGCCCGATTCGACCGGACCACGGGCGCATGATCTGGGACGAGGCGGGCAGGCCGGGGTACGGGCTGTATGACCGTGCGCTGGGGGCAGTCTATTTGCAGGGACTTTGGGATGCGCTGGAAAGGGGTAGTGTTAAATGAGTGAGCAGTTGAAAGACAAGGTTGCTGTCGTCACAGGCGGCGGCGGAATATTGTGCGGGGCCATGGCAAGAGAGCTGGGGCGTCAAGGCGCTAAAGTGGCCGTTTTGAACCGCAGTGAAGAGAAAGCCAAAGTGGTGGTGGCGGATATCATCAAGAACGGTGGAACTGCAATCGCGGTTGTCTGCGATGTTCTGGATCGTGACAGCGTAATTCGCGCTGCCGCAGCGATTGAAAAAGAACTCGGCGCTTGTGATATTCTAATCAATGGGGCTGGAGGAAATGACCCGCGTGGCACGACAACGAAAGAAACCCTCCAAGCGTCTGATCTGACAAGCAATGCTGGCGATATACGGACTTTTTTTGATATGACCACCGATGGGTTTGACTATGTCCTACGGCTCAATTTTATCGGCACGTTTATCCCGAGCCAGATATTCGCGCGTCAGATGGTCGGCAGGCCGGGGGCGGTCATTCTCAATATTTCTTCCATGAGTGCTCCCTGCCCCATGACAAAAGTGCCAGCCTATAGTGCTGCCAAGGCCGCTATCGACAATTTCACACAATGGTTGGCAGTCCATATGGCTGAAGTCGGAATCAGAGTCAATGCCATTGCGCCGGGCTTTTTTCTTACGGAACAGAACCGTACTCTCTTGACCAATCCGGATGGCTCCCTAAGTGCACGAGCCGAAAAAATTATTACCCACACGCCGATGCGACGCTTTGGGAAACCGGAAGATCTGTTGGGGACAATGCTCTGGTTGGTGGATGAAACCGCTTCCGGTTTCGTTACGGGGGTTGTAATTCCTGTTGATGGAGGATTTATGGCTTATTCCGGTGTATAATTAAACCATGTTAAAATAGTACGAAATTTTGCAAACAGCATTATGAAAAAACGCCTGCAATTGAAAGGAGAGTACGCATTGCCATACGACAATAGGCCGGCGCTACTGAAAGAGGATTCTTTGAATGAGGGTGAAGTATACCCGGTGCTGCGCCGCGCCATTGTCGAATTATACCTGCAGCCGGGGGCGACATTAAGCATCAAGGATATCTGTGAATATTATAAAATGGGTCGTTCACCGGTTCGAGATGCATTGATGCGTTTGGATCAAGAGGGACTTGTCACTTTGTTGCCGCAAAGGGGAACGATGATCTCGCCTATTGATCTAGCCCGAGTTGATCAGGAAAGATTTCTTCGTCTTTCTGTAGAGGGAGAAGTGATGAAACTTTTTATGGCGTGCTACACTCCCTCGGATATTGCTCCGTTACAGGAGATCTTGCGGCAGCATCATGAGATTTGCGACAAAAAAGAAGTAGACATCCGTCAATTCCTTTGGCTGGATGATCAATTTCACGAAGTGTTTTTTGCCATGACTGACAAGCTTTTCTGCCTGCATGCCATCCAGACGGTAGGAGGGCATTACCGCAGAATGCGGATGCTGACCTGCGGCGCCAACGGGCGAGCAAGCCTGAAAGAAATTTTGCGGCAGCATAGCGCACTGCTGACAGCATTGCAAGCGCGAGACACCGAAATGATGCATAATGTTTTTCAGTTTCACTTGCGGAAACTTGATCGTGAGGAGCAGATCATACAAAAACAATACCCCTATCTGTTCGAGGGAAGCGGGGCCCGAGATTTTGGGGGCCTGCTGTGGAAAGCCGATTTTTTGAATACCTTGCAACGGACACAAAAGACATGAGCCGGAAACATTGACAAACACTCACGTTGTTGTCAGCTTTCCCATTCGTGTCTTTTTTTTTTACCTGTATGTTTTAGAGAGGACAGTCTATAATGCTTAATTATGGAGACCAAATCCTTATCGATCCGTCACAGCCGATTAAATTGCGTTCTGCAAGGGCCTGGCGTACTTATTTGGGTGGAAAACTACTAAACCAATTAGTCGGGAGACCAGACACGACGGACGATCACTTTCCTGAGGAGTGGATTATTTCTGTCGTTTCGGCCAGAAACGCAGGTAGGGAACCTGTCAAAGACGAGGGGATGAGTAAGCTGGAGTTGGCCGATGCTGAGATTACCCTAAAGGAAGTTATCGACAGGAATCCGGTTGACTTTTTGGGCCCCAAACATGCCGCGCGATTTCAAAACCAAACCGGTGTTTTAGTCAAACTGATTGATGCTGCGGAGCGGTTGACCATTCAGGTGCATCCGGATAAACTTGCAGCCAGGAAACTGTTTGACTCGGAATTTGGCAAGACCGAATGTTGGCATATTCTTGGCGGGAGAACCGTGAACGGTAATCCTCCCTGTATATATCTGGGATTTCAGCAGGGGGTTACAAGAGCGCAATGGGAAAAATTGTTCCATGCCCAGGACTATCAGGGAATGCTGAATTGTATGCACCGCTATACAGTCGGGGCGGGGGAAACCTATCTGATTGAAGGCGGAATTCCTCATGCCATAGGGGCAGGCTGTTTTCTGGTGGAGATTCAGGAACCGACCGATTATACTATTCGTGTAGAACAGACTACGCCGTCAGGATTCCAAGTGGATGATTTCATGTGCCATCAGGGGCTGGGTTTTGACAAAATGTTTGATTGCTTTACCTACGGGGGCTTCACCAAAGAAGAAACCTATGAAAAATGGAATATTAAGCCCGTTTTGATCCAGCAATCCGCCGGTGGTAAGGAAACAGAGCTGGTGGGCTATCAAGATACGTCCTGTTTTAAAATGAATTTGCTTGAAGTGAATGATGTCATGCAAACAGATAATCATGACGTGTTTTCGGGACTGTTTGCCTTGGCCGGGGCTGCCACGATAACGGTCAACGGGATGCAACAAACAATTAAGCAGGGGGAGCAGTTTTTTGTTCCGGCCAAGGTGCGGGAACTGACGCTTCAGAATGCTGGGAAAGAAACATTCAAGGCAGTGAGGTGCTTCGGACCGGATGTGGGGTCCCCTGTCCGCCGCCAGGGAGGGTGAATATTGCGAAGTAAAAAGTTGATCGCATTGCTGGGATTGGCATGTATGTTTGCCGCGGGCCCGAGTCATACGGCATCGGCCTTGGCGCTGCCGGCCATCGGTGATGCCAAAAGCGGAGTCGAGCTACAATATGGGCCAACGTATGTCGTGCAGGAAGACAACGTCCATTTCTGGACGGACAGACAGTGGGCAGAGCAAAATAAGCTGCAGGTGCAGGCGAAAGCCTATGGATATCCTGTTTCGGTTCACGGCCTGAATGCCACGCTGTGGATCGAATACGACAAGCAAGAACGTGTGAAGAAAGAAACACTTCTATTAGACGGAAACGTGAAAATCAGGAATTTCGGACAATATTTTCCGACATTACACAGCGCCATCACGGAAAAGGACAGTGTGACTGCAGTCATCAGAAATTATCCCCAGGACCAGCTGGCTGTCAGGGTCAGTGCGAATGCTCGCGCTGAGCGCTGGGTCCGCTTCTTTTTTGCAGGCGATGATAAAACTTGCATCAACATGCATTCGAAAATTAAGGGGTTTGAAATCACCGAAGTTCCCCCCGAAATGATCAAGAAACTCATGAAGCCCGGCAAAACCATAGGTTGCCAGTTCAACGGGGAAAAATGTGAATTCCCGGCAGACGGAACGTGGCAAAGAACCGATAATTATTTTTTGCCCCAGTTGTATTTTTCCGAGCGTCTGGTGCCACGGAAGGGAACCGATCTCATCGTCATTCATCACGCCGCCATGCCGACTGATACGTCGCGGGCTGATATCCATGATTTGCACTTAACGAATGGTTGGGCCGGGGTCGGCTATCATAAATTGGTCTTCGCCAACGGAGTGGTAGAGAATGGGCGGCCTGAACAAATGATCGGCGCTCATGCGTTCGGAGCCAACCGGCGTAGTATTGGCATCGTTCTGGTGGGCGATTTTAGCAAGGTTCGACCAGAGCCTGCTCATCTGGAGTATGCGGCGCAATTGACTTTGGATCTCATGAAAAAATACCGGATTCCGCTAAAGCAAGTGCGGCAACACCGCGAAGTGACCGAGGGAACCGATTGTCCCGGCCCGCAGTTTCCCTGGCAGGAGTTCGTTCGGATGCTTGCGGCCGGGTTGAAGTAAAAAATAACAAAAAAACTGGTTCTGCTTTAAGGTAAAGCGAACCAGTTTCAAAAGACATTATCCCCAAATGGCCACATATTCATTCTGTTTCACGAAGAAGCACTAGCGCTTTTTCCACCTTGTGCTCCAGTTTCGCAAAGCGGTCTGCCGTAAGGTTTTCCCCTTTTTGATGATATATAATTTCGCCGGTTTGCGCATCTATTCGCAATTTTTCCAGTTCCGCACATATCGCTTCAAGGTCTCTGAAAGATTGAAACATAGCTATTCCCCATTTCAATTATCAATAAACTGATTCTACATTAATAG
>DATMYT010000472.1:0-4241 GCA_035560855.1 Negativicutes bacterium
GTCATGAGTCTGTATTATAGGGGCCGCGCATATGAAGAAAAAGTAGGCGCCAAAAGCCTGCTCTCCGATCGTAAGCTGCATAAAGCACTCTGGCAACTCGCCACGCCGGTGCGCCCCTTGCTGGGATTGGCTTTTGTCCTGATGCTGGTTGATGTGGCGGCTGACCTTTCTCGTCCATATATGATGAAGCTGGCCATCGACAACTATATTGTGGCCAAAGATCTGGTCGGCCTCGAGAATCTATTCTTGATCTATACGGGAACGATCATCGCCAGTTTGTTCCTGGCCTATGGCGAAAGCCTGCTTCTGCAAAAGGCTGGTCAACAGGTAATTTTGGCCGTGCGGCAAAAAGTGTTCAATTTTATTCTCAATCAAAGCTTGGAAAATTTGGAATCTCAACCGGTGGGGCGACTGGTTACTCGCGTGACCAATGACACGGATGCGGTCAAAGACCTGTATACAGAAGTAATTGTTGCGTTTGCGAGTGATGCGGTCATGCTGGTCGGAATCATTGTGGCTATGTTGGCCATAGACTGGCAGCTGGCGTTGCTTTCATTTACGATTCTGCCATTCATGATCCTGATTGCCGCGGGATACCAGAAATATGCGCGTAGCGCGTACCGTGCCGTGCGGGAAAAGACGTCCGCGTTGAACTCCTTTGTTCAGGAACGATTGAACGATATTGGTGTTATCAAAGCCTTCGGCGCATTCTTCGGAACGGCCCGCGATTTTCGCCGAGTCAACGATGAATATTTGCAGGCAGGCCTGTCCGAAATGCGAACCTTTGCAGCATTTCGTCCGTTGGTTGATCTGCTCTATGTCGCAGCGGTCATTCTGGTGATCCATTTCGGTGGGGTAGAATCCCGCGCCGGGGGCATAGAGATCGGTATCATCATTGCATTTCTCCGCTATATGGAAAAGTTTTTCTGGCCGATCAAGGATATGGCGGAAAAATATAGTCTGCTGCAGTCCGCCTTGGCTGCAGCCGAACGAATACAACCGATGCTGACTGAGCCTGGCAGGGCTGTTGACGCGCCAGTTCCTGCTCGGCGGTGCTCAGCATCCCGCATTGAATTCGAAGAAGTATGGTTTGCGTATGACGCAGAAGATTGGGTGCTGTCCGGCGTGAGCTTCACGGTTCCATCCGGCGGATTTTTCGGCATTGTAGGGTTGTCCGGGTCTGGCAAAACCACTCTGCTGAATTTGTTGCTGCGTTTTTATGAACCGCAAAAGGGCCGGATTTTTCTCGATGGCGTGGATATCCGGGATATGCCGGTCAATTTGCTGCGGCATCGTATCAGCATTGTTTTTCAGGACGTTCACATATTTAAGGGAACGGTGGCCGAAAACATTTCCCTGTACCGCCCTGACATATCTCTCGAACAGATTCAGGACGCGGCTCGGTTGGCCAACCTCGATCCCTTCATCGAAAAATTGCCCAAGAAGTATGATACGCAGGCCGGATATCTGGGATCAACACTCTCCGCCGGACAGCGTCAGCTCCTTTCTTTTGCCAGGGCGTTGGCTACGCAGGCCGATGTTTTGATCCTTGACGAAGCGACCTCCAGCATTGACAGCTACACGGAATCCCTCATCCAAACTGCGCTGGAAAAAGCGGCAGCGCACAGAACGATGCTGGTCGTGGCACATCGATTGTCAACGGTGGTAGACGCCGACTGCATTCTGTTCATGCACCGGGGGCGGATAGCCGAACAGGGAACGCATGCCGAGCTGATGGCACGGGGGGGACACTATGCAAGACTTTATAAAAGCCAGTAGGATATTGCCAAACCAGCAGGATGTTGACCGATGAATCTTGAAGTATTCCAGAAGCTATAAAATAATTCTTCCAACAGCTACTATAGAAGGAGGCTGAATAATGAGCACTATTTCCAGAAACAAAGGAAAAAGGTTGCACAACAAGGAAGAAGTCAACAAACTGAACCGCAAGGCATTACTCATCGGGGGCGTGGCGGCCGGTGGAATTTTCATTCTGATCGTTATATCATTTTTAATATCCTAAAAAATCGGAGTATGGGAAAACTGTGAAAGGAGATTGTTATGGACAGAGATTGGGTATTGCATGTGCTGGATACCATATCAGGGTTTAGCCGTGGAGATAACGGGATAACACGCCTGGCGCTGTCGGAAGAGGAACTGGGAGCCCGGGGATATGTCACCGGCTTGATGCAGGAACTCGGAATGAAAATAAAAATTGACGGTATCGGCAACATTATCGGGCGACTGGAGGGCACGGACAGCGCAGCGGCGCCGGTGATCGTCGGTTCCCATCTGGATTCGGTGCCGGAAGGTGGACGCTACGATGGCGTTCTCGGTGTAGTGGGAGGGTTGGCGGCGATCCGTCGCATCAAGGCGACAGAACATGTCAAACACCCGTTGGAGCTTATTATTTTCACTGCGGAAGAATCCAGTCGTTTTGGCTTTGCGACCATGGGCAGCAAGGCGATGGCTGGCGTAGCAGATATCAAAGCCTGGTCCAAGGCTAAAGACCTCCAGGGCGTCAGCTTCACGGAAGCCTTGGTTGCGGCGGGACTACCGTCGGATGAAATCGCTTCGGCGTCCCGCGTAGGAGAGCCGATCCATGCTTTTGTTGAACTACATATTGAACAGGGACCGATCCTAGAAGATGAGGAACTGGCGATTGGTGTGGTGGAAGCCATCGCCGCCCCGACACGTCTGAGGATCAAGGTGGAAGGAACTCCCGGGCATTCAGGCACTACACCGATGGATTCGCGCGAAGATGCTTTGGTTACGGCCGCTCAGATTGTAATGGCTGTTCGGGAAGTAGCGTTATCCCGGTATGGGGAGGGAACTGTCGGAACTGTTGGCAATCTCAAGGTGCATCCCGGCGTGATGAATGTGATCCCTGGAATTGCCGAAATGTGGGTCGATATCCGTGGTGTCAATCATGAAAGCATTGTGGAGACCCTGCAGGAACTGAAAGATGAAATTAGCATTATCGCGGAAGCGGAGGGGACGACTGTTTCCATCGAGGTATTGACCTCCGACAAACCGGTGCGACTCAATCCGATGGTTATCAACACCGTGGAAAGTGCCTGCAAGGATTTGAAAGTGTCCTATAAACGGATGAACAGCGGTGCGGGGCACGACGCCATGCACATGGCAACCATTGGCCCGGCGGGCATGATCTTCATTCCCTGCGCGAACGGAATCAGCCACAATCCGGAAGAGGCGGCGACACCGGCGGATATAATGACCGGCATCGACGTACTGACGAGAACTTTGAGGACGCTGGCTGAATGACGGAAGAAAATTTTTCATCACTTCACAAGTATTTTTCAGACGTGTATCATCAAAATGTTTTTGTAAATTTGTTGGATATGAAACTAGTCCATATTGAACCAGGCTTGGCCGAATTGACTATGCCGGTTGATCCGGCAAAACACACCAATCTTTACAAAGTTGCTCATGGTGGTGCGCTCGCTTCTGTCGCCGACACTGCGATGGGAGTTGCCTGCGCTTCTCTCGGACGACGTGTGGTGACGCTTGATTTGAACATGAACTTTATCAAAGCCGCGGACGCAGGAACAGAGATTCGTGCAGTGGGGCGGGTGGCTCACAACGGGCGGCAGACACTGGTCGTCGAGTGCGATGTTTTTGGCACCGATGACGTTGTTCTGGTCAAGGCGCGGGGGACTTTTTTTGTCGTTGGGAAGTTTGACCTTGCATCGAATGAAAACAACACGTGAGAATATTTTATATATGGTGATAGGCCTGCCTATTCAAGGGGGAGTGTGAGTGACGGGGAAAAAGTGTTTGGTCATTGGATCGTGTCTGATTGTATTGTTCCTGAACGTTGCCGGATGTGGCGGCAAAGATACGCCTGACGTTCCGGCGAAAGTACAGAGTATCAATATCGCTACAGGTACGACCGGCAGCGCGTATTATCCAATGGGGAAAGCAATGGCTAAACTCTTTGATCGAAAAATTCCCACTGTCAAAACAGTCGCAGTCGCTACAGCGGGAACGTCACAAAATATTTTTATGATGCAGAAAAAAGAGGCGGAAATAGCCTTTGCTCATAACGGTGTAGCCTATTATGCCTATAATGGTAAAGCAATGTTTCAGGAGAAACCGGCCAATTTTTTGCGCGGCATTACCAATTTATATCCCAATGTCGTACATATTATGGTGGCGGAAAATTCCAACATCACGTCCATCAAAGATTTTCGGGGGAAAACATTTGTACTCGGTATCGT
>DATMYT010000473.1:0-3549 GCA_035560855.1 Negativicutes bacterium
TTTTACTAAAATTTTGTTCCCGAACATTGCCCAGAATCATATCGCTCCAGAACTGACACGGATGCACGTTGCCCAGATAGTCCACATTCGCCATGCGGTCACCAGCCGAGCACCCGCCATGCATCTCCAGCAGTTGTCGCACTTCATCGACGCGGCCGGGATTGGTTTTCGCGATATAGTCAAGCAAATATAACCCATCTGCATGATTATCCGTCGTAAGGATTTCGAGCTCCACTCCCCGGCGATCAAAATCCAAGGTCTTTTCAATCAGAAACTGAGCCACATTCTGTTTTTCTTCCGTTGAAAGGTCTAATTTTTTCATATCGCTGCCGCGTCCGGCATAAACCAAATGGTACATGCAGAAGCGATCTACTTTTTCTTCTTCGATCAATTCCATAACGGCAGGCAGATCTTGTTTGTTGATACTGTTGAGCGTAAACCGAACCCCGGTGCGGTTTCCAGCAGCCTTTGCCGCGCGGATTCCTGCGATTGCCGCCGCAAAAGCGCCCTTCTCGCCGCGAAATTCATCGTGGATTTCTTCACAACCGTCAATACTGACGCCCACATACTGAAACCCAGCCTCTTTGATCAGTTGAGCGGTAAACTCGTCAATTAGCGTCCCATTCGTGGACAGCACAATTCGCAGCCCTTTTTCCACTGCATACGCCGCTAGTTCAAACAAATCAGGCCGTACCAACGGTTCCCCACCGGAAAACATCAGCACCGGAACTTTCATTTCCGCCAGATCGTCAATGAAAGCCTTTCCCTCTTCTGTGGTCATTTCATTTTCGTTGGCCGATTCAGTCGCTTCGATATAACAGTGCCGACACTTCAGATTACACTGTGAGGTAATATTCCAGACCACGACCGGTGACCGTTCAGATGAGAACTGCAATAAATTTGCAGCCATGGCATCGTGCCCCTGGCGTTGACGCATCACGTCCGAAATGGTGGCTGTTCCGCATAGCAATTTAGTAAACCCTATCAACGATATTCCTCCCCGCTTTTAACCCTTCGGCGCAAGCGCCGGAAACTGAAGAACAAAAGTCGTTCCGATACCCAATTCGCTTGTGACGCTAACACGGGCGCCATGCCTGTCAATGATTTCCCTGGCAATCGACAATCCCAAACCGGTCCCTTGATTTTCGCGCGTATGAGCCTTGTCCACCTTGTAAAAACGTTCCCAGACAAGCGGCAGATCCTCAACCGGGATTCCTGCACCGGTGTCGGTAATTGTCAAAACCACCTGCGTCGTCGAATGAGTCAAGTCTACCGATACCTTTCCGTGAACCGGAGTATATTTTAATGCGTTATCGAGCAGTATCAACAATAATTGTACCAGACGATCCCCATTTCCGCGAATAAGGGAAGGATTATCGTCATAACGCCACGACAACACGATTTCCTTTTCCATTGCTTTCCCTTGCAGCATGGAAACAACGCTGTCCACCACTTCCACCAAGGGAATCGGTTCGGTTTCCATCGCATATTGCTGCGCCTGCAAACGACTTAAATCCAGCAAATCATTGATAAGTCGCTCCAGACGTTCCGTCTCGTTGACAATAAGTTTATTAAATCGCGCAGCCTGCTCGGGGTCGGTGACCGTTCCATCCTGAAGCGCCTCAGTGTAGCCGCGAATAATCGTCAGCGGCGTGCGTAGTTCATGCGATACGTTGGCTACGAAATCACGGCGCAGTTTTTCCATTTGCTCCGTGCGCTCCACAAAGCGTGACAGTTCATGCGCCAGAGTATTAAACGACGCGCCCAGTTGACCCACTTCATCCTGAGAAGTCACTTCCACCCTTTTGTCGTAGCACCCTTGCGCCATGGAAGCAGCAGTTTCCTCCATCGCGCGCAGCGGTTTCACAATGCCGCGGGATAATCGCCGGACGATGAACAACGTCAGCGCCAGCGCCAGGAGCCCGATCAACCCAATCGCCAGATAAATTCGCGTCAAAAAATCGTTAAGGCCCTGAACCGGCGCATTCAGAATAACAGCTCCGTTGGACTCGCCGGCCTCGTTTTGGATCGGCACGGCAACGATCATCATATCCTCTCCATAATAGGGGTGAAAAAACGTTCGTGTCAAGACTTCGCCGCGAAAAACCGGCTCAATATCATTCAATAGATTGCGAACCGCAGTCGAAGAACGCATGCCGCCCTGCCCGGCGCCAGTGCCAGCACCATTGCCCTTTCCTTGTTGAGGGTTCGCTCCGAGATTCATCCCCGGTCCCGTGCCCGGACCCATTCCTTGTCCCGGTCCCGTCCCTGTCCGATGCCCCCGTCGTGGCGTAGACATGACTATAACGCGCCTGGACCCATCCACAGCCCAAATCCGGGCATCCAAAAAGCCGTCAATACGATCCACCAGTTCCACCAGTTGGACGGACGAGATTTTGCCAGTCAAAAAATCATTCAAAACCACCGACATCTCTTGGCCTTTACCCACCAGTTCCTGTTGTTTGGCCGTAAGAAAATATTGCCTGACGAGAGCGGATGCTCCCACAGCAAAGCCGACCAGAATCAACGACACCACCAGCATGAAGCTGACAAAAAGTTTAGTCTGTAATGAGCGTTTCACGGGTGCGCCTCAAATTTGTAACCGACGCCCCACACCGTTTTGATATCCCAGAGGGAATCGTCTTTTACACCCAGTTTTTGCCGTATGCGTTTGATATGGGTATCCACTGTACGCGTATCGCCAAAATACTCATATCCCCAGATGGATTCCAACAGCTGTTCCCGGGAAAATACCCGTCCCGGATGCGACGCCATGTGCCATAACAGATCCATTTCTTTGGCTGTCAGCTGCACAGGGTTGCCTGACGAAGTCACCACATATTCCTGGCGGTTGATCAAAAGCTGGGGGAATTTCAAAACTTCCCCCTCCGCCTGTCCTTCTTCTCTACCCGGGACACGGCGAAGCACAGCCTTGACGCGAGCGATGAGCTCACGCGGATTGAACGGTTTGGATACATAGTCATCCGCCCCCAGTTCCAATCCGAGAATACGGTCCTCATCCTCTGTACGCGCTGTCAACATGATGACCGGAACTCGCGAAAACTTCCGTACCTGACGGCATACTTCCATGCCGTCCATCACCGGCATCATAATATCCAACACAATCAGATCCGGCTTTAGCTGCTGCGCCTTGAGGATTGCCTCTGCGCCATCGGCTGCCTGCTCGACGGCAAATCCTTCTTTCGTTAAATACAGCTCCAATAATTCACGAATTTTAGCATCATCGTCCGCAATCAAGACTGTCTGCGTCGGCATTTTTCACACTCCCACCCTCTGCAAAAAAACTCCCGGAGAAATTCCGGGAGTTTTGCCTTATATTCGCTTAGAGAACTCCCAAGGCAGCCTGCAAATCCTTCCGGGTTTTGAAACCAGTGAAGCGGTTTATTTCTTTGCCATCCTTGAAAACGATAAAAGTTGGTACGGCTTTCACATTATAGCGAGTAGTCAGTTCAGGCAGCTCATCAATATTCACCTTTGCCACAATCGCCTTATCAGCTACCGCCGCTTCCACTGCTTCCACTTCAGGAC
>DATMYT010000474.1:0-2142 GCA_035560855.1 Negativicutes bacterium
CTTTTTTACGTTACAAACGCGTTCGAATTGTGTGGCGAACATGGGAAATTTTCGGTAGAATAAACAGTAACTCGGATAGCCTTGTCACCAAAGGTAGATAGAGCATGGGTATCTCGTATGAAGAAAACACAGATACACTTTTCGGGCGATCACGGATCAGCACTTAGCAGAAGAGAATAAGGATTCTTGCACGATTGAGAGGGACGCGATTAGGACGGTCTCAATCCTCGAATTTGAACGAATTTGGGTGCATACCAAGCTCTGGTCAACGAGGGTTCGACATAGGGTGATTTGCCAGTGACTACCTGTATCACTTGCTTATGCATTAACCAATTCAAATTCGTTCCAGTTTTGATTGTATCTTACTCGAAATCCAGTGAACGAGAACTGCACTCATAACAATAATCGCAAGGATGATCAATACATTGACCGTAGCACTCTGCGTCAGCGCCATGAGAGAGAACGGACCCAAAATGATAAACTGATGAACCAAATAGACATCGTAAGAAAGCTTGTCGGAAGAGTTGCCTATCGCTTGTATCGCGCGAGGATAGCCGCTCCTAAATATGCGATTGATCACCACTTTGAAGATCAGAAACAATGCTATGCCAAGCGTCACATGGGCGTAGTCGCGAAATCTTGTATAGAAAAAGCCAAAGAAGCCGGGCAATCCAATCTTGAAAACATGAACTTGTAAGGTCAGAATACTATTGAAGATCACAGCAACGAAGATAAAAAAGATGGAAGCAACTCGGTAAGTGGTCTTTCGATTCTCATTTTCCGAGACTCGCCCAAAAAAGAAGCCGATCACATAACAAACGACCAAAGACGAATTGAAGTAATTCAGGAAGGTTTCCGTCAATAGTTGTATGCCAATCACGAGAACGATGGTTCTAAGCACGATATTCTTATCGCCGATACGATCAAAGAAACGGATAAGAAACGGTGTGAGCAGGTAAGTGAGTAAGCAATATGGGATATACCATAGATGCTTGCCGCCGCTAATGGTGCCATATGTGAGGAGCGCTTCGAATGTTCTTGTGTAGGAGATGTTTTCCCGAGAAAAAAGGAATAGTGCGATGATGACCGGAATGATTACAAGATAATAATCGACAAGTATTTTACGAAACTGCTTTCTGACAAAGATGAAATCGTCTTCGATTGATTTTTTCTTGCCATAGAGGAAGCCTGACATAAACAGAAACATTTGAACGCCAACATTAAACCACCACGCGAGTGGGCTATCGAAGTATTGCATGAAATGACAAGAAACAATAAAGATGGTCGCGATGAGTCGTATCAGGCTGATGGAATAATCACGAATACCGGTGTCGCGCATCTAGTCACCCCATATTGATCTGTCCAGTTTGTTTGGTTCGGTGCGATTTGAGGAAATGCTGGGCTTGGTTGCGAGATAAAGGGTACGGTTGGAAAAGCAAGCGACTGAACGCAGAAAACTTGTCACTGAATCTGATTGTAGATGGGAAACCGTCTCTTCGTCAATAGTTGCGCTTGAAAGATGGTTGAAACGCGATTTCACTTAAGCGTGTTTCATACGTTTCATAGAAAGCGTCATTCTGAATCGGTTTATTAATAGTGTGAGCATCCATCTCACACAAAGCAAAAGCAGATAGGAAGCATGCATGAGCAATAAACTGTATTATCGAGATAAAAAAGCATGGATCATTACTCGCAACGTCGCGATTGCGCTTATGTTAATGGGATTGATGACGATAACGTTGCATTTCACAACGCAACAACCTCGATACGAGGATATGCTCCACGATAGCATTACGATTCAATCAGTGCAGTATATTAGAGGTGCGCGCGGATCGGGGCATTATGAACTCACGTCAACGCAGGGGATTACATACAGCATATGGCCACAAGACGCCGTTCGCCCGCTTGATCAAAAAGTAAAGTCCGGTGCACAGGTCGAGATAAAGTACTACACCACGACTTTTCCATCGTATCACCATATCAGTGAAATGTCAGAAGGAGAAAAAGAGTGGGTGACTTATCATAATTACCGGGTTAGGGATTTCATCATTTGCGGAGTTATTTTTTTCATCACCGAGCTGCTTGGAGCGGTGCTTCTCTGGTTTGGATTATGGCAGCGAAAAACCGGCCACTATACAAGAG
>DATMYT010000475.1:0-4725 GCA_035560855.1 Negativicutes bacterium
TGTCGCCGGAACAGGTAAAAGGCATTGTTAATCTGGCGGCTCACAGCATTCGAGGCTTGAAGGCTGAAAATATCACTGTGGTGGATAGTTTTGCCCGAATATTAAATGAAAATATCGATCCTACAGGTATAGATGCCCCCATAAATATCAAGCAGGTTGAGCTTACGCGCAAAAAGCAGGATGAGATGCAAAAGGCATTGGAATCGCTACTGGAGCAAGTTCTCGGACCCAATAAAGCAGCGGTTCGTGTTAGCCTGGAATTGAGTTTTGATCAGAAAACTGTGGATAAGCAGACTTTTGAGCCTGTAGTGGATGACAAGGGAATTTTACGGAGTTCACAGGAAAGTAACGAGGCATTTAAGGGAACTAATCCTCAGCCAGGTGGACCACCGGGAACTACCTCCAATATTCCTGGATATGTTACGACGACGCCGAACTCGCAGTCGAGCTTCGAGAAAAAAGAAGCAACCCGGAATTATGAGATTAATGAAACCAAAGAGAAGACCGTGGTTGCTCCCGGTGGCATAAAGCGCATTTCTGTGGGCGTACTGGTAGATGCGGGCATGAGTAAGCCGCAACAGGATAGCGTTGCCAAGGCTGTATCGTCCGCTGCAGGGATAAATCCAGCACGAGGCGATGTGATTAGTGTCGAAGCTGTTCCTTTCAGCACCGAAATTGCGGATAAAATTAAAAAAGAAGAAGATGATCTCGCACAGGAGCAACAACGATCCCAGTGGACCAAAATCGGTTCTGGGGTTGCTGTGGTTCTGTTGATTGCGTTAATCGGGTTCTTGATGCTCAGAAAACGGCGTGAAGAAGAAATTGAAGTCCTCAACATGAATAATGAATTGGAGAGCGACAAAGAAGGCGAAGACTTTGAAGGGGAGAACGAAACGGAACCCGGAATGGATGGAGTTAGAGTCGCTATGACTGGCGTTGAAGAAACAAAGCCGATTCCAGTTGAGCCTGTCAAGGAAGTAACGCCTGAAGAAAAACTGCGGATCGAAGAACAAACCGCGATTGAAACCTTATCGAAAAACAAGCCGGAAGAGGTCGCACTGTTGCTGAAAACCTGGTTGGCTGACGAGTAAATTCGAGGGGGCGTTACCATGGCGCAGGCGCCAAATGAACCTGTTACGATCAAGACGCCGTTAATCAAGGCGCCGGAAGACAAAGCGGTCAGTGAAGAGCAGGCGGCTGTTGAAAAGCTATCCAAGACCAAACCGGAAGAGATTGCCGCCTTGCTGAAAAAGTGGCTGGCGGACGAGTAGAGAGCAAGAGGTGTCGGAATGGCTCAAGCAGTAGAAATGAATGGAAAACAAAAAGCCGCCGTATTGCTTATCACACTGGGGCCTAATGTATCGTCCCAGATTTTGAAGCACTTGGGCGAAGAAGAAATTGAAAAGCTCACGTTGGAGATCGCTAACCAACGCAAACTGACACAAGAACAAAAAGATAAAGTAATGCATGAGTTTCACCAGATGTGTCTGGCTAAGGAATATCTTTCGTCCGGAGGATTGGAATACGCCAGAGATATTTTGGAAAAGGCGTTGGGTTCAGATCGGGCAACATCTATTATTACCAGACTGACTTCCAGTCTGCAAATTCGACCCTTTGACTTTGCCCGCAAAACGGACCCTTCCCAACTGTTGAATTTCATTCAGAATGAACATCCACAGACCATTGCCCTCATTATGGCTTATCTCCAACCGGACCAAGCTGGATCCATTCTTTCTGGCTTGCCGCCGGATCGGCAGATTGATGTTGCACGGCGTATGGCGACCATGGATCGTACATCGCCGGAAGTAATTCGAGATGTGGAAAAAATATTGGAACGCAAGCTCTCATCATTGGTAACTGAGGATTTTACTTCGGCTGGTGGCGTGGACTCTGTTGTGGAGATATTAAACCGGGTGGATCGAACGACTGAACGAACGATTGTAGAAAGTCTCGAGGTACAGGATCCGGAGCTTGCAGAAGAAATTAAAAAACGCATGTTTGTGTTCGAAAATATTATTATGCTGGATGACCGCTCCCTCCAAATGGTTTTGCGTGAGGTTGACAGCAAGGAACTAGGCTTGGCATTGAAAGCGGCTTCGTCGGAAGTCAGCACTAAGATCTTCAAGAACATGTCCAAACGCGCATCTGAGATGCTGCGGGAAGAGATCGAGTTTATGGGACCAGTTCGAATCAGGGATGTTGAAGAAGCACAGCAAAAGATTGTTGCCGTTATTCGCAGACTGGAAGATTCCGGCGAAATTGTAATTTCTAGAGGCAGGGGTGAAGATGTCCTCGTCTGATACTCGCATTATCAAGGATTCCAAGCTCACACAAGGTGAGCCTGTTCTTATTGCCCGTCATGAATTTAAGCACTTCGAGGATTCTGAATTATTACCTGAAGACAATGGCATTTCCAACGAGCAGCCGAATGAATCTGCGGCAGAACCTGTGAGTGCGCCTGCTCAGGAAAAACCTTTTAAACCCAAAATAAAGTTATCTGCAGATCAAGTTCAGGCGGTTGTTCACCGTTCAGCGGAAGAGGTTGTTCGTGTTGCCCAGGATAAGGCAAACTCGGTGCTGGAGCTTGCTGCGGCGGAAGCAGAGCGGCTGAAGGGCCAAGCGATGGAAGAGATAGCTTTGTTGAAATCCAAGGCAGCAGATGATATATCTTTGCAAAAGATTCAGGCCGATGAAGAAATTGCGAAATTAAAAGCGCAAACTTCTGAACAGGCAAGGCAACAAGGGCACGAGGCTGGTTTGCGTCAGGGAATGGATGATGCGATGCGTCAGATGGCGGAGCAGGTGAAAGAAACTGCTGACCGCTGTAATGTCATGATTGTCACTGCTGAGCAAGAAGCGGGGCAAATTTTGATGGAAGCTGAACCACATATTATTGATCTGGTGTTGGCGATTGGTCGCAAAATTATTATCGATGAAGTCACGGAGCGTCCAGAAACTGTGTTGGGCTTGGTGCGCAATGCGCTGGAGCGGGTACGGGATCAGAAACAAATCAACATTCATATAAGTCCTGAAGACTATGATTTTGTCGTAAAAGCGCGGCGTGAACTGCAGGGGATTGTGGGCGCCGAGCAGTCGCTGACTATAACAGCCGATGTTGTATTGAGCAAAGGCGGTTGTTTGATTGAGACTTCCTTTGGTACGGTAGAGGCCGGAGTTGAAACACAGCTGGAGTCGATTCGAAAAGTATTACAGGGAATGTTGCCATGAGATCTTTTTGCGCCGAACAGTATCTAACTGCGGTTGGAGCAACGGAAACAGTGCTCATGAAAGGGAAAGTCACCAAAATTATTGGTTTGGTGATTGAAGCGGACGGCCCAAGTATCAATTTGGGCGAGCTTTGCTATATCTACCCGCGAACAGATGCGCCCCTATTGCCTGCAGAAGTTGTTGGGTTTCGGGAAAACCGGGTGCTATTGATGCCGCTGGGTGAAATGCAAGGGATTGGACCTGGTAGTGAAGTAGTATCTTCACGTAACCTGCTGCGGGTAAAGGTCGGACAAAATCTGCTGGGGCGAATTCTTGACGGATTGGGCAATCCGATTGACGGTAAGGGTCCTATAATTGGCGAGTGTGAATACGCCATACAGAACGCTCCGCCAGCGGCGTTGTCGCGTCGACGGATTTGCGAACCTGTATCTGTTGGTATTCGGGCTATAGATGGACTGATGACGCTTGGCAAAGGTCAACGTATGGCGATTTTAGCTGGTAGCGGCGTTGGAAAGAGTACGATGATGGGTATGATTGCTCGCAATACCAGCGCCGATGTCAACGTGATCGCCCTAATTGGCGAGCGCGGCCGCGAAGTACTGGACTTTATCGAACGGGACCTCGGCGAAGAGGGATTGAAAAAATCGGTTGTTATTGTTTCAACTTCTGACCAACCTGCTTTGCTGCGAATAAAGGGTGCGAATACGGCAACTGCTGTTGCTGAATATTTTCGGGACTTGGGGTTGGATGTCATGTTGATGATGGACTCCCTGACTCGCGTTGCAATGGCGCAGCGGGAAGTGGGGTTGACGATCGGAGAACCGCCGGCGACGCGTGGTTATCCGCCTTCGGTTTTTGCCATGATGCCAAAATTGTTGGAACGTTCAGGTACCGGTGAGAAAGGTTCAATTACGGGACTGTATGCAGTACTCGTAGATGGTGATGATATGAATGAGCCTATCGCCGACAATGTCCGCAGTATTGTGGACGGACACGTAGTGCTTTCCCGACGATTGGCGACGCTGAATCATTATCCGCCAATTGATATTTTGGCCAGTTTGAGTCGCGTAATGAATGAAGTGGTAGATGCGGAGCATTTAAAAGCAGCACAACGATTGCGTGGGTTGCAGGCTACTTATCAGGAAGCGGAGGATCTGATCAATATCGGTGCCTATGCGGCGGGCAGCAATCCGGAGATAGACCGTGCAATCGAACGGAATCAAGGAATCCGTGATTTTTTGCGCCAAGGCGTTATGGAGCGCGTAAGCTTCGCTGATACCGTGACCCGTTTGAAAAAAGTGGTTGGGTAAGTTCACGGGGGATTGCGCATAATGCAAAAATTTCAATTTAAGTTGCAACGATTACTGGATTTTCGAAAAATTCGCGAGGAACAGGCGCGGGCTGAATTTGCCAAGGCCACTCGCGTTTTTTTGCATGAAAAAGAGCAGTTAAGACAACTGAAAAAAAAACTGACGGATACATTGGAAGGATTAAAAC
>DATMYT010000476.1:0-3914 GCA_035560855.1 Negativicutes bacterium
TGTTATATCTATGTAAAAACTGCCGGACGACTCCGGTTGGCTTCTTCTTTTAATACATTCTTAACATCGCAGCTAGCAACTCATGCTATAGTAAAATTATCCCCAAATATCGGGATTCCATTTTGTACAATAATGAGGTGAAACTATGACAACAAGTTTAGTTACAATGCACAAGCAGAAAAAGATCGCCATGATTGCTCATGACAATAAAAAACCGGCGTTATTGGAGTGGGCGCGATTCAATCGGGAACTTCTGGCGCAGCACCTGCTGTTTGCCACTGGAACCACCGGGCAGATTCTGTCCTCGGAATTGGACCTGAACATTCATCGGTTTGCAAGCGGACCTTGGGGCGGCGATCAGCAGGTCGGAGCCAAAATTGTCGAAGGAGATATCGATTTTATTATTTTCTTCTGGGATCCACTCGAACCACAACCGCACGATGTCGACGTCAAGGCCTTGCTACGTATCGCAGTGGTTTATAATATTCCGACCGCCTGCAATCGCGCCAGCGCCGACTTCATTATCTCTTCCCCTTTGATGGGAAAAGAATACAACCGCATCGTCAATGTCAAACTTCCCGGCAATCAGTAACTGCCGTATAAAATTAACATATTCATAAACCGGACTTAACACAATCCCACTCCGTATCTGCCACAATGAACGTAGAATCCATCACTTAATAAATCACGGGAGGGGTATAAAGTGGCATACGGCAACATATTGTTCGTAATCTCCGATACGGGCGGCGGGCATCGTAGCGCAGCCGACGCGATGATCGAGGCGGTCCGGAGAATCGACGGCGACAGAGCCCGATGCTCAATAACTGATTTGTTGCGGGAAAGTGCGGTTCCCCTAGTGAGAAGCGCTCCGGAAATCTATGGATATTGCTCCACACGCCAGATTTGGCTCCATGACTTGTTCTTCCGGTTCACCAACGAACCACAGCGTATTGACCTTCTTTCCAAGTTGGTTTACTCAAAGGCCCGTGAGAACATCAAGCGGGTAATTCGTGAAAACCGCCCTGATTTGGTGGTAGTGGCGCATCCTCTGGCGCTTCGGTTGATGTGCGCCGCCCGCCGGGAAATGCGTGCACAGTTCCCTTTAATCACGGTTGTAACCGATCTGGCGACCATTCATGCATCCTGGGCTTTCAATGAATCCGACTTGTATCTGGTACCGACCCAGGAAGCTCATCAAGCACTTCTGAATCATGGGATTCCTGAATATAAATTAATCTATACCGGCTTTCCCGTACATCCCAAATTTTTTGGTCTGCAAGAGTCGCAGGATCTCATTCGGCGGAAACTGACGCTCAACCCGGAAAAGAAAACGGTGCTGTTGACAAGCGGCGGCGCCGGTGGCGGCAAAATCATGGAATTCGTCGAAGCCATCGAAACCCAGCGGCCTGACTGGCAGACGCTCGTTGTCGCCGGTAACAATAAAGCTCTTTACAATACGTTGAAAAACCGGGAAGCGGCTTTTCCTCTGACACACGTATACGGATTCGTCCACAACATGGAACGCTTGATGGTTGCAGCCGATGTCGTCGCTACCAAGGCAGGCCCGGGAACAATCATGGAAGCCCGTGCACTTCGCCGCCCACTTGTAGTAACAGGTGCGGTAGGACTGCAGGAAAACGGCAACATTGACTATGTTTCCAAAAATCGCTATGGACTGTTCGCACCGGATGCCACTTCACTGATCAAAGCACTTGATACCTTAGGCGCATCGCAAAGCGATCCTGAGCAAAAGCTGCGTAATACGGTCGTTGAGGATGGAGCCACATGCATCGCCGGCGTGATCCTGGAAAAGATGCAATGGGCAAGAGACCTGCCCGCATAGCAGTAAGGATAAAGCAGCGATTTCCAAGATAAAACAAGCGGCCAGGAAAATCCTGGCCGCTTGTTTTTATATAAGCCATTGCGTCTGGAGGAGGGAAGTCAGGCAACAATGGCAGCAGTTGGCGTTGTAGGTTGACTCGTAAAAGAAAACGGCGCCAAAGCAACCCGGTGAAAATGTTCAAACAGCCCTGCTGTGGATCGTTGCGCCAAAGGCAAGGTAATAGCGGTAACCCGTTTATAATCCGTAAGTCCTTTGTCGGTATCCACCGCATCGAGCAGTTCGGCGGCAACGCGGGCATTCCCTACAATGAATTCGGCAATTCTGGAACCTTGCAGATAAATTCCCAGACTATCTACGGCGTAGTTCCGGCAGTATTTCATGGCCCAGCTTTCGTAATCCTGGTGTCCGTTGAACATGCGCCCCCGCGCGTGATGCGGCACACACATGTCCTGCACCAGATGAGCGGCTGCACCTAAAAAGAAAGCCGCTTTGCGGCGATTTCCCTGACGAGCTTCCTTTAATGCACAGGAAAAGTATTGTTGAAACGTATCCAAAGCATTGCCGAAAGGCCAGATTCCCCGTCCGGTATCCGGTTCAAGGTAGTGATCGATGTTTTTCCATTGACTGTCGGCCCAATATCCGCCGCTATTGATCTCTTTCATATAAGTGCTGAAAAAATCCGTATAAGGAATCACCGCATCCTTGGATAGGATCTGGAAGGCTTGCATATTGCAGAAAGCGTGTGTGACGGCAGGCTTGTCAATAAACCGCTGCAATGGAGACGCGCTCACCAACAGCAAATGCGCAATAGGATTCAAGATCTCACCTCCGATTCCACCTTTGGTTTTATTATACCGCCGCTTGTCAGGCATCCCGTTAACACAATGTTACGTGAGGTTAAGGTATTGTAAAAACGAGGTTACCATATTGTTTTTTGAGTTCAAATAAACCATTGGCAGGATTTCGCGTTTCTGATGGGGAAATTTCGAATATGTAAGAAGTGACAGGAGCGTGTTGATAATGATTCGAGCCGCCATTTTGGAAAAGCCATTAACGCCGATTAAGATTCAGATTCTTCCCGAGCCGGATCTGGAACCGGGGGCAGCCTTACTGACGACAATCTACAGTGAGGTGTGCGGAACCGATGTTCACCTCTATCATGGACGATTGGCCGGTGTCCCTTATCCGATTATTCCCGGCCATATTAATGTCGGGCGAGTCGAAAAAACGAATGGAGAGGTGAAGGATGCCGACGGCCAGCCATTGCAACTTGGTGATGTCGTCACCTTCCTTGATGTACACGAAACTTGCCATGACTGCTGGTTTTGCCTGGTCGCCAAAGCATCGACCCGTTGTCCCAGCCGTAAAGTATATGGCATCACCTATGGTCTGCAAGATGGCATCCTTGGCGGTTGGAGCGAGAAAATCTATCTGAAACCGGGGGTAAAAGTTGTCAAGCTGCCAACGACGGTCAAGCCGGAAGCTTTTATCGGCGCCGGCTGTGGCCTTCCTACTGCCTATCACGCCATCGAACAGGCGTCCATTAAACTTGGAGATACAGTTGTTGTGCAAGGCAGCGGCCCTGTCGGCCTGAATTCGGCAATTCTGGCGCAACTGGTCGGAGCTGTCAAGGTTATCGTAGTCGGCGGTCCATCACATCGCCTTGAGTTGGCGAAGCAGTTTGGCGTAGACGCCGTCATCAACATCGACGACACAACGCCTGAAGAAAGAGTTGCGGCCATCAAGGAAATGACAGCTGGACGCGGCGCCGATGTTGTCATTGAAGCAACCGGATTCCCTGCCGCCGTCAAAGAAGGCATGGCAATGGCGCGCGATGCCGGAACCTACGTGGTGGTCGGCCAATACACCAATAATGGAGACATCTCCATGAACCCGCATCTTGACATTAATAAGAAGCATCTGACAATCAAAGGAACCTGGGGCATCGATCTCAGTCATTTTTACCGTTCGATTCAGGTCATGGCCAAGCATCATGATCGCTTTGCCTGGGAAAATTTCGTATCCGGGCGCTATGGTCTGCATGAAGTCAATCAAGCCATTGACGACGTAG
>DATMYT010000477.1:0-18180 GCA_035560855.1 Negativicutes bacterium
ATCATAGACAAAATATTATAGGGGAGGGAGCTTTTATATGAATTATTTCCATGGAAAACCAATATACCGGTGGGTCATTTTGTTCTCGTGCATGCTTGTTTATTGTACTTCACAGTTAGTTCGTTGGAACTATACCAGCATCACAAAATATCTGATGACCGACCTGGGGATTGGTAAACCCGAACTGGGATTATTGGGATCGGCATTTTTTTATGCGTATGCGATAGCACAAATTCCCTGGGGATCTGCAACAGACATGTTTGGGGGCAGAAAGGTCATTCCAGTAGGCATCACCATTTTATCGTTGTTTCTCGCTGGATTTGCTTTTAGTGCAACTTTCACGCAGGCTATGATCTGGCGCGCCTTGATGGGATTTGTGGCCGCTGCCGGTTACGTGCCGATTACCGCAGTTTTAGCAAAGTGGTTCTCGATCAAGGAGCGCGGTTTTGCTATGGAAATGTATTCCGGACCAGGTGGCGGCATGGGCGAAGCCCTTACATTCCTACTGATTCCCTTGATTGCATTGGCCATGAAAGACGGGGGAATTTTTGGGTTGGCAGGTTGGAGAGGATCAACCTTCTTCATGGCAATTGTGGTGCTTGCGATTGCGTTGAGTAGCGCTTTGTTGCTTCGTGCAGACCCTTCCGATATGGGACTGCCATCGATTCAGGCGGCGGAAGATAAAAAACATGATGCCAATTATGCAGCTACCGTGAAAGGAATTGTCAAAGATCCGGCTCTTTGGGTCATGTCTCTGGTGTGGTCTGGCTATATGATTGCCGCACGACTTGTACCAGGATGGTTGTCATTATACGCGGCGGATTTTTACATCCAATCCGAAGGAATGTCCAAAGAAAAAGCGATGGTGGCTGGCGGCGCAATGGCAACGGTATATGTGTTAGGGCGTGTGTTTGGAACACCTATGGTAGGAAAATTGTCTGATGTACTGTTGAAGAAGTATAAGCAACCGCGCAGTGTAGTCATTTTCGGTGGGTTAGTGCTGATTGCAGTGATGTTTTATGTTTATACCACGCCAATTCCTACAGCATTTGCACTGGCTGGGTTAGCCTTCTTTAGCGGAATCGTCATCAACATTTTCCCGCTAATCAATGCTTCTGCAGCAGAGATATGGTCGATTCGCACAGCTGGATTTAGCATGGGAATCATCAATACGGTAGGTCAATTTGCCGGGGCGTTGGCTTTGTCAGTCAGCGGTTATATGGCTGTGAAATATTCCGTTAAGGGTGGAGCTTTCTACACGGAATTCTTGGGGATCTGGTACTTGGGGATCATTACTAGCATTTTGGCTGCTTTGGCTGCTTTATATGTAATTTATCGTGAAAAACAAGCTGTAATTGCACATGCGCATGTTTTAGCCGATAAAGAGGGGGATTAAAGGGTCGATGAAAAAAGTTATCCAAATAATGTCTTGTGAAGAAGCAATAAAAAGCATAGCTCCGCATAGTCGAGTGATGGTTGGCGGTTTTGGATTGCGGGGTTATCCGGAAGATCTGGTGGATGCGTTGGCTGCCAGCGGGATCGGAGATCTTACCATTATTAGTAACGATTTGGGGTCGCCCGGAATCGGGTTGGGCAAATTGTTGACTAATAATCAAATCAAGGGATTGGAAGGAAACTATTATAACTGGAATCCTGAAGTAGCGGCCGCATACAATGAAGGAAAAATCAAAGTAAATCTGTTGCCGCAAGGAACATTTGCAGAAGGAATTCGTGCCGCGGGCGCAGGAATTCCGGCATTTTATACGCTAGCTAGCGTTGGGACGGAACTAGCTAAAGGAAAAGAAACTAGAACTTTTGGTGATAAAGAATATGTGTTGGAGTATGCCTTGCCAGGAGATGTTGCATTGCTCAAAGCCGAAAAAGCAGACGAACTTGGTAACTTAGTTTATTGCAAAAGCGCCCGGAATTTTAATCCGATAATGGCGATGGCCGCAAAATATGTGATCGTTGAAGTCGGTGAAATTGTGGCGGCGGGCGAACTTGACCCGGAATGTATTGTGACTCCGCATATGTTTGTCGACGTACTTGTCTTGAAAGGAAGGTAATCCACGATGGAGATGTCGGAAGAAATTGCAAAAGAACGCATTGCTAAGCGCATTGCCCAAGAATTCAGATTAACCACGAACAGGCTGTTTTTAAACCTCGGTGTAGGGATACCGACTATGGTGGCTGATTATGTGAACAACGCTAATGTTTTTGTTCAGGCTGAAAATGGCATGTTGGGCGTTGGACCACTGGCGAAATCGGACGAAGAAGACTGGCAGTTGATTAATGCAGGCCGTCAAATGGTCACGATGACAAAAGGGTGCAGTTTTTTTGACAGCTCGGTGTCATTCGGCATGATCCGCGGCGGACATGTTGATGCAACTGTGTTGGGGGCTTTTGAAGTGGATGAAGCGGGAAACATCGCTAATTGGATTATTCCCAATGGAAAACAGTTGGGGGTGGGAGGCGCCATGGATTTGGTCAGTGGAGCAAATCGCGTAATAGTCGCTATCCAACATCAAGATAAGAAAGGCAAATCAAAAATCAAGAAAAGTTGCGCTCTGCCGATCACAGGGTTTCATGAAGCGGATTTGATCATAACCGAGTATGCAGTTTTTGCATATGAAGATGGCGGCTTAGTGTTGAAAGAAATCGCCCCCGAAGTAACATTGGAAGATATTCGTATGATGACTGAAGCCGCATACAAAGTTAGTGCTACCGTAAAAACGATGAATGTGGCATAAGTAAGGAGCGGTCAAACATGAGAGAAGTTGTAATTTTATCGGCAGTTAGAACTCCAATCGGATCAATCGGCGGAACTTTGAAAAATATTCTGCCCGAAGTTTTATTAAAGATAGCTTATGAGGGTGCAATCAAAAAAGCAGGTATTGATAAAGAACTTTTGGACGAAGTTATTGCCGGACAAGCCAAACAAAGTACCGATGCTCCCAACATAGCACGGGTAGCATCATTGATGGTTAAAGTGCCGGAAGCCGTTCCAAGCTATACGGTTCATCGCCAATGTGCATCTGGGATGCAGGCCATGTTTAGCGGGATGCAGCAAATTCAGTGCGGATATTCCGATACTGTTTTGGTAGGTGGCGTGGAAAGCATGAGTACGGCTTCTTTCTACATCCGCAATGCTAGATTTGGTGTAGGAAATGGCAATACCTCATTTATTGACCCTAATATTGAAAGCCAGCCTAAATCGCAACCCAATGACATTTACGGAACGTTTAATATGATTCAGACCGCTGACAATGTAGCTCGGCAATTTCATGTCAGTCGCGAAGAGCAAGATGAATTTGCTTTAACCAGTCAAAAACGCGCCGTGGCGGCGATTGACGCGGGAAAATTCAAGGATGAAATTATTCCAGTCATTATTCCACAGCGAAAAAAAGATCCGAGTATATTCGATACAGATGAATACCCCAAACGAAATACCGATATACAGCAATTGGCAAAATTAAAGCCGATTTTTGCGGATGGGTTTGTAACAGCTGGCAATGCCTCTGGTAGAAACGATGGTGCTAGCGCTTTGATTTTAATGGCTAAGGAAAAAGCGGAAGAATTAGGATTGAAACCAATTGCGAAAATAATCGCCGGTGCGGCGGCCGGTGTTGATCCGCGTATCATGGGCATCGGGCCAATTGCAGCAACTCGAAAGTTGTTAAAGGCATTGGAGATAAAAAGCCTGAGTTTGGATGCGTTTGAGTTGTTTGAAATCAATGAGGCATTTGCTGCCCAGTCAGTTGCCTGCATCAAAGAACTGGGTCTTGACCCGGAACACGTCAATGTCAACGGCGGTGCAATTGCGCTGGGTCATCCTCTCGGCTGTTCTGGAGCCCGGATATCCACTACGCTGATTCACGAGATGCACAAACGAGATGTGCGTTATGGAATGGCCTCGATTTGTATCGCTGGTGGCCTGGGAATGGCCATGGCTTTTGAAAAAATGTAATCATATCGAAAATGTTTTAAAACATAAAAAGGAACGCGCTGAGAAAAAATTCAGCGCGTTCCTTTTATCATTAGTTGCAATCAGGGGATGATCAACGTTGCGCCTTGGGTTGCTCTGGCTTCGGCTGATTTGTGCGCCGCCGCGATATCTTCGAGGGAAAACTTGGCGCTGATGCTTGCTTTCACAATCCCGAGCCGGATCACTTCGAACAGCTCGGCTGCATTGGCGCGGAATACCGCCGGATCAGCATTGTGTGGAAATACGGAAGGGCGGGTGAGGAACAGGCAGCCTTTCTTGTTCAGCAGCTCCGGATCAATTGCGGGAGCCGGGCCTGAGGCCGCGCCGAATAACACGACCAGCCCGAACTGCGCCGCGCACTCCAGTGATTTCAGAAAAGTATCTTTGCCGACCGAATCATAGACCACATTGGCTTTTTTGCCGTCAGTTGCTTCCAATAAGGTTTTCACCCAGTCCTCTTTTGAGTAGTCGATGGCGATATCCGCGCCTGCCGCTTTGGCAACAGCGCATTTCTCCGGCGAACCGGCCGTTCCGATGACAAACGCGCCCAGTCCCTTGGCCCACTGGCAGAGAATCTGCCCGACTCCGCCGGCGGCAGCGTGAATCAGTACGATTTCGCCTTTTTTGACGACATGCGTTTTTCGTAGCAAGTACTGGGCGGTGATGCCTTTGAATAGCAACGCCGCAGCCTGCTCATCCGATACTTCGTCCGGGATGCGGACCAGGCGATCGGCAGAAACATTGCGGTAATCGGCATATGCTCCGAGTCCGGCGTTCATGTATGCGACCCGATCCCCTACATTGAAGGCTTCGACGCCGGGGCCGACTGCTTCGACAACACCGGCCGCTTCGTGCCCGAGGCCGGTGGGCAGTGACAGCGGGTAGACCCCTTTGCGTTGGTAGATATCAATAAAATTAAGTCCAATAGCAGTTTGGCGCAACTGCACTTCACCGGCGGCGATTGGGGACAGTTCCGCAGTAACGATCTGCATTTTTTCCGGGGCGCCGAACTCTGTAACGATTACCTTGCGGGCTATTTTCATAAAATTAATCCTCCCTTTAACAATGAGTATTGTTCCGGTTGCTATATCCAATGTATCACGATAATCCGTGTTTGTGAATGAATAATTCGTGATGTCGCTGAATTTCAGCCAACATTGTTAAAAGGATTTTGCTGGATTATGTCGAATTGGTATTAAATTTGTGAAATGCTCCTGTGCGAAGATGCTTTCGCGTAAGGGCGGGAAAAGGAACGAACGCGCGCATGCTGACGCTATACTATCCGATTACCCATATGGAGTTGTATCTCTTTGTCGTAGCAGTTCACATTTGCTTGGCTTCCTATACTTGGCACTTCAGGAATGTACCAGGCGCAAAGGCGCAAATTTCCTGTATGGTATGCAAAGGAGCCGGGTTGCTGAGTCTGGTATGGGTGAGCGGTAGTAACATCGACTTGACAGGTAAAAGCTTTGCGCTAGGGTTGCTTCGGATAGCAATGTATTTTTCTTCTTACTTTTGGTTTTTGCAGATCGTGCAGTTAAGCCGTCAGGAAGAAAAAATCCCTGTAGCTGTGCGATATACTTTGGCGGCATTGATCGGCTTGACTGGGCTTGCGATTCTGACCAATCCCTGGCATAAGCTTTATTGGCGGGAAATTTGGCTAGATGCACAACCCGTGATCGGAATGCCGGGGCCTGCGTTGGTGGCGGCAAACCTCGTCACTCTCTTGCTTTGCATTCTTGCCCTGCTCTTTAGCCTGCGCTGGGTTTTCGTCGCCGTGGGTCTTCGCCGGAGTCAGGCGATCTTATATACGGTGGCTGGCATTGTTTCGGTCACTGGCATTATGTTGGATCGGATCCCTGAAATGCGCTCCATGGAGCCGCTTCCCCTAAGCTTTTTGTTGTCGGGAATATTAATAACCTGGGGCTTTTATCGCTTGCAGGTTTACAGTATTCTTCCGTTAGCGCAGGAAGCTGCCGTTATGAATATGATCGACGGACTATTGGTCGTGGATGAGCAAGGCTACATCGCGGATATGAATCCGGCGGCTCAGACCACGCTTGTCGGATTGCCGGCGAAAATCGGCGGCAGAATTGAAACCTTGGCAGCCGCATGGCCGCCGTTGCTTGAAGCTTTTGATCAAAATACCCGACAGGCGGTAGAGGCCGTTCAGGAGTACCCTGGTGAAGGAACCCGCTATTTTGCGTTAACGGTAACATTGCTGGAAATCGGCGATTATAAGCTAGGACAGGTTGTCTTGATCAAGGATGTTACGAGACAAAAGCTTGATCAGATGAAAATACTGGAAACCGAAACCGCATTGTCCATTCTCGCCGAACGGGAACGTTTGGGGCGGGAACTGCACGACGGACCGGTGCAGACCTGGAACTTTCTGCATTTGGAACTGCAATCTTTACGGCTGTTGCTAGGCGGCGGTCGGATTGAAGACAGCGAAAAGCAAGTCGAGCGGTTGATCGGGATTGTCAAGGAACAAAACACTGATGCCCGGGAATCTATTGTTGGACTGAAAAGGTCGACTGCCTCTAGCCAAGATTTTGTCGCCAATCTAAAGAATTATTTGGCGTGGTACGAAAAAACCAATGGCATTGTCACATGCCTCACTTTGCCGGATGAACCGTTGACAAGTTTATTTAGCCAGACCAGTGAAGTGCAGTTATTGCGGATTATTCAGGAAGCCTTGACCAATATTCGAAAGCACGCCAAGGCGCGGCACGCTAGGATTGTAATCGAAACAATAGAGGGTCAAGTCATAGTTCTGATTGAAGATGATGGGTGCGGCTTTGATAGAGCTGCTCTTCCCGCCGGAGGGAAGAATTTTGGCATGCAAATCATGGCGGAACGGGCGGCGGAAGCGGGTGGTTGCCTGCGGATTGAATCTAATCCAGGCGTTGGGACTAAAGTAAAGGTGTGTTTCTGTCTGGAAAAGAAGGAAAGCGGGGAAGAAAACAGTGAAAACGCTGCTGGTTGATGATCATGCCTTGGTATTGGAAGGGCTGCGGAATTTCCTGGAGATCAGCGGTATTGAAGTGATTGGAACGGCCAAAAACGGCGTGGAGGCATTGCTGCAATATGAAATGCTACAGCCGGACCTAGTATTGATGGACATCCAGATGGCTGATTGCGATGGCATTCAGGCGACTCAAATGATCAGAAAGGAATATCCCGAAGCGAAAATAGTCATGCTCACTGCGAGCGAGGACGATGAAAGCGTTTTCGCGGCTATTAGGGCCGGCGCACAAGGGTATCTTCGCAAAGACATGGACCCGGCAAGCTTTATTCGCCAGCTTATGGGTATAAAAAACGGTGAAATGCCCCTGGCGCCGGGTTTGGCAGCGCGACTGCTGCGAGAATTTAGTTGTCATCGAAAAAACGTTGATGAAGCCGCTAACGGAGCAGTGAGGGAATTGACAGCGCGGCAGACGGATGTGCTGGAACTTTTGAGTGAAGGGCTGACCTACAAGGAGATTGCGGTAAGACTATATCTGGCGGAGGTCACCGTAAAATACCATGTCAAGGAAATCCTTTCCAAACTGCAGTTGGCCAATCGGGCGCAACTGATTGCACATGCGCTGCGACAGAGTATAAACAAAGAATAATCTGCAAAGCAAAGTATAGTCATCGACTATATAAAAGTATAGTGAATGACTATGCTTTTTTTATTTTTGGCCTATGCTAAAAGTAGGTATGCAGTTCGAAACAATTTGATAGCATAATGTGTAATGGGGATGTTGTATTCGTTTTTAGAAAGCGAGTGATGAAGGTGACGGAAGTGTTGGAAGTCGGGATCTGCGGCACGAGTCCGGGGATGTCTGCTATCGAAGCAAGCTTGGGGCAGCAACCTAGAGTACGGCTGCGCCGTCTGGGGAACTCTTTGTCGGATTCGGCGCCGGAAATCAAAATGCTTTCGCCGCACGCGGTTCTCTTTGCCATGAAGGCTTGTGAAGAGCTTCCGATAACCTTGCTGCTCCAAGAACAACCTGAGATTGCGCTAATCGGAGTGGATGAGGACAATGACACCGTCACTGTTTTTTCCCTCAACACACATAGTGTATCTGAGATAGAAGAATTGGTGAGATTGATTCTGGAACAAACGGAAGATATTTGCGGGATGTTTTTCTGCGTGATACGATGGAGAAAAACTAGGTCAACGAACAACGAGGTGAAGACTGTTGGCGGAAACCGTGAAGTTTTGGCGGATTCCTGAGCTGCAACAACTTGAATTGCTGCATGCAAGCTATGTGGAGCAGCGTTTTGCCCGGCATATTCATGAGGGCTTTGCAATCGGCGTGATTGAGCGGGGCGCGCTGGCGTTTTCGTATCGGGGCGAAAACGTGGTGGCGCCAACCGGCAGTATTAATTTGGTGGTTCCAGGCGAAGCGCACGATGGATATGCGGCTTCGGCGGACGGGTGGTCTTATCGTATGTTTTATCTTTCAACGGCGCTGATGGAGCAGGTGGCGGGCGAAGTAAGCGGTAGCCACGGGAAAACGCCGTTTTTTCGTATGGGCGTGGTCCAAGATGATGCAATGGCACACCGGTTTCAGAGCCTGCATCAACAGTTGGAGCGACCGAAAAAATCCTTATTGGAACAAGAAACCGCGCTGACCACATTGCTGACGGAATTTGTTTTGCGGCATGCCGAGGGCCGTTTTTCCGAGCGCAGCTTGTCGGCGGAAAGTCAGGCGGTGAAGCAGGTCCGGGATTATATCGAGGAGTATTATGATCAGCAGCTTTCAATTCATAGTCTGGCGGGTTTGTGCGAACTTAGCCCGTACTATTTGATTCGGGTTTTTACGCAAAGTGTCGGTGTGCCGCCGCATGTCTACCAAAAGCAGGTTCGCGTCCGTCGGGCCAAAGATTTTGTGGCGCAAGGCCATTCCTTTGCCTTAACTGCCCAGGAAACAGGATTTGCGGATCAAAGCCATTTTTCCCGCCAATTTAAACAAATTACCGGTCTTACACCGGGGCAGTACCGCAATAACGTTCAATAAATTTCTCCGGAATAACGCTACAATGACGATAAATCATTGTATTCGGGGAGATGGATAAATATGTTGAAAGTATCAGATTCGTGGCGCGAAAAAGTCCCGGGGGCCTGCGTAGGCTGCATGGTGGTGGAGCAGGTGGCCAATCCCGCTCAATGCGAACAGCTGGACGAGCAAAAAGGCCAGCTGGAAGCGGAGCTGCGAAAAACGTATACCAGTCGGGAAAAGATTGCCGAGTTGGCGACGATGCAGGCGTACCAACGGTACTACAAGCAATTCGGCAAAAACTACCACGTTCTGGCGCAGCTGGAATCGGTGGCGGTCAAAGGGAAGCCGATTCCCCAGGTGGCGGCCTTGGTGGAAGCCATGTTTATGGCGGAACTAAAAAACGGTCTACTGACGGCCGGACATGATTATGAAGCCCTCCGGTTGCCGCTGACGATGGCTGTGGCAACCGGGGCTGAAAGCTATGAAATGATGAACGGAAAAGTACAGGCTGCAAAAGCCGGTGATATGGCGATTGCCGATAGTGCCGGGATTATTTCCAGTGTATTGCACGGGCCGGACTCTCGCACTAGGATTGTACCCACAACGCGCAAGGCCGTATTTATCATCTACGCCCCGCCTGGAATTGCTCCAAAGAGCGTGCTCGCCCACCTGTCTGATGTTTACTTTTACATCAAACTAATTTCGCCGGAAGCGGTGATCGAGCTGCAAAAAGTATATCCGGACAAGTAAGAGGAATCGGACCTGACTGCGTCAAATAGTTTTAGGGATAGTTTTCGCCGACAAAAAAATCCCGATAACGGGACGCAGAAAAGGTGGGATTGCAAATGAAGTATGCAATATTGGGTGCAGGGGCGATGGGCAGTATCATCGGAGCAATACTGGCTAAAGGCGGGCAGGATGTTCTGCTGGTCGATCCCTATAAAGAACACCTCGACAAAATCAAAAGCGACGGTTTAAAGCTAACGCTAGTGAATAAAACAGAAACCGTCCGAGTGGGAACCTGTACCCAGCCCGCAGAAGCAGGGCCGGTGGATGTCGTTGTCCTGCTGGTGAAAGGGTTCCATTCGGAGGCTGCAGTCAAAGGTGCGCCGGGATTGTTCGGCGCAGGCACTTACATATGCTCGCTACAAAACGGACTGGGCAATGATGATATCTTGGCCGGAATTTTTCCGCAGGAACGGATTTTGCAGGGTGTATTGCGAATGACCGGCAGTCTGGTGGGGCCGGGCGAAGTGATCGGTAACCTCGGCGGCGATATTGCCATCTATTTGGGCAGTTTGGCGAGACAAGGCGCAGCGGACGACATGGCGCGGACGATGGCGGCCCATCTGTGCGCAGGTGGATTGGTGACGGAATTTTCACCGCATGTGGCGGAGCATGTCTGGGCCAAAGTGGTGATGAACGCCTGCGTAAACGGGACGTGCGGGATTTTGCGGTTGCGGGCGCGGGAATATTTTAATCACCCGGAAGGGTATCGCATGGTACAGGATATTACGCGGGAAGTCGTAGCGGTAGCGACGGCGAAAGGCGTGATGCTCGATTATGACGCGCTGATTGCCGATATGCTGGCGGCTGTGGCGCGGGCGGGAGAACATTACCCGTCGATGGCGCAGGATATGCGGGCTCACCGCAAAACGGAGATCGACTCGCTCAACGGCGCGATCGCTCGCTACGGCAGAGAACTGGGCATAGAAACACCGGCCAACGATTACGTCAGCCGGTTCGTAAAAATCATCGAGGCCAATTACGCGGTGCAGTACTAAAGATTAATCACCCCGCGCGGCGGTTTTTTTACAGACCAGAAAATATACCCAGACTGCATTGATTAGCAGTAAAATGCTTGTGCAGAAAAACACGGTATGAATACCGAAGCCCGAAGCGATTTGGCCTACCATCACCGCACCGGCGAACGACCCGATAAACTGAGCGGACTGGTTGTAACCGTAGACTCGTCCGATGACGTTGTCCGGAGTGATCTGTCGGATCATGGAATTGATGGACGGCAGTAGACTGGCCGTGGCAATACCGAGCAGAAATCGCAGGCCCATCAGTTCCCAGGGATTTCGTACCAACGCTTGAGGAATGAACAGCAGTCCTGCGGCCAGAAGTGCGACAGCCATTACTTTTTGCGGGCCGACCCGGTCCGCCAGGGCGCCAAGGCGCGGCGCAGCCACCATGCTGGCAAGGCCAGACGAAGCAAAGACCAAGCCCGAGACTAATGCGATGTGAGACTTATCGCTGGATAATTCGGTGATATATACGGTCAGAATCGGTTGAATGGACATCAACGCCAATTGCAGGATCAACGTGGTCACAAACATGGCGATCATGATTTCCGGGCAGGGCAGCATATGCCAGATTTCACTGGATTTTGGCGCTTTTATTTCTGAAGGGACAAAGTTTTCCGACACGAACAGCCAAGCCGCCAGGAATGCGACTACCAAGAGTGCGCCGATCATGAAGAAAATGCTGCGAATTCCCAGTAGTTCGGCGACAGCGCCGCCAATCAGCGGACCCAACAGCGTACCGGCGACGGCTCCCGTGGACAAGGTTCCCAAAGCCCACCCGGATCGCTCGCGGGGTGTTTGGGTGGCGACCAATGTGATGGCAGCCGAATAATAGCCGGAAATCGTACCCTGCAACATTCGCAGTCCGACCAACTGATAGACGTTCTGAACAAAGCCCATGCAGGTCAAAACGAGCGCCATTCCCATACTGGCGCGCAGGAGCATCGGTTTTCGTCCGTAGCGGTCAGCCGCTTTTCCCCAGATGGGGGAAAAAATAGCCATGAGGATGAACGTGACGCCATAAGCAATTCCGGACCATTCTTCGATTTCAGAGACATTATGAACGCCCAGTTGCTCAATAAATAAAGGCAAAATCGGTATTAGTTGACTCAGTCCGGCGGAAGTGGCGAAGACGCCAAACCAGCAGACCCAAAGGTTCTTTTCCCAAATTTCCATGACTGCTTCCTTTATATAACGGACCGTTTTCGGTCGGTATCGTTGATTCGAAACTCTTGTAATCTTACTCCTGCCCGGAGGAACTTACAAGAGTTTTTCGTGCATTTTTGCGGTCGGCGAATAAAGCCAGGAGGTCTGGCGGGGTACTATTTTTCAGAGACCAATCCGGCATGGTTTTCTGGACTTCGGCGATGGCTGCCTCCAGGTCATGCACTACTTCCCATTTTGCCTTGCGCTCGGCATCGCCGGTAAGACGCAGCAGATAGGCGGGATGGTAGGTCGCGATGGCCGCGATATCGTGCCGGGTGCGGAACCATTTACCCCGGTCGGCGGTGATACGGGCTTTGGCATGGTAAAGATATTTCAGGGCGACGCTGCCCAGAGCTACGATGACCTTGGGCTGCACGAGGGCGATTTCCGCATCCAGCCAGCGGGCGGCGCAGAATTCACCTTCTTCGACGGTAGGCGTCCGATTTCCCTGGGGTCGGCACTTGACGACATTTGTGGTGTAGACGCGGTCACGGGTGATGCCGACACGAGCGAGAGCTTTGTCGAGCAGTTGCCCGGAGGGGCCGACGAGCGGGGTGCCATAATCGTCCTCCACGCCGCCGGGGCCTTCGCCGATGAGCATCAGCGGACTGGCGGGGTCGCCGTTATAGGAAGTCGGGCCGATGGCCGCCTCGCGAAGAGGACAGGCGCGGCAGGCAAACAGGCCGGACTCAAGCTCAGTGATGTTTGAATAGGTCTCGGGTACAGATGAATCGCTCACAGAAAAACCTCCTTTTATAAAAAAATTCGCCTTATTGCCTTTCAATCCTGCCTAATCGCAGACTTTTCTCATGAGAAGAATTTCATCAGCCAATATACCAGCGTGCCGCTGAGGACGACCCAAACGGTATCCAGCTTTCCAAACCGCAGCACGGCAAAAGTCGTTGCCGCTAGCAAAAACGAAGGAATATCCAACAAAGCGTGCTGAGCCAGACCAACCGCTACGACGACGATTGTGCCGGTGAAAGCGGACACGAGGCCTTTAAGGGCTGATTTGATCCACAGGTTGTGTCGGATTTTCTGGTGAATATCGGCTGTGATCGTGACCAAAAACAGCGAGGGCAGGAAAATGCCCAAGGTTGACGTAATCGCTCCGGCGACGCCCGCAACTTTGTAGCCGATAAAAGTGGCTGTAATCAAAATCGGTCCGGGCGTGACCTGCCCCAAGGCAATACCGACCACGAATTCATCCAGCGTCAGCCACTGGTAATTGGTTACCACTTCTTGCTGGATAAAGGGAATCATCGCAAAACCACCGCCGAACAGGAAGGATCCCATCCGGAAGAAGACCCAGCCAAGCTGCTGCAAAATAGGCTGCCAGGATAAGCCGTAAGCGACGGTGCCGAGAACCGCCGAGAAAATAAGCAAGCGTCTGAGTGGAAAGACGGTTTCGGTAGTTGATGTTGGCGGTATTGCGGTTTTGTTTGCGAGAGCTTGCCGTTTCAGCGGCTGATAATACAGTACAATACCGGCTGTTGCCGCAAGAAACAGCAGCAGGAATAGATTGGGACGCCAGAACATCAAGCCCGCCGACGCCGTTGCGACAATGAGCCCCTTGATATCTGTGACAGTAGTTCGCCCGAGGTCGATTACGGCGCTCGCTACCAGAGCGGCGACGATTACCGCCATTCCTTGGAACAGAACGCTGATTTCCGGCAGAGTTCCATAGGCGAAATAGACATAAGACAAGAGCAGCATCAGCAAAAACGGCGGCAGCAAAAAAGCGAAGAAACTGGTTACCGCTCCGGCAAACCCCCGTATCTTGTATCCGACATACACCGTGAGAGACGCAAAAAGAGCGCCGGGCAGGAGCTGAGACAGCGCCAGGCCGTTCACAAAATCTTCTTCACTTAACCACTGGCGATCTATTACCAGATTCTTTCTTGTTTCGGCGGCTAGTGCCGGACCAAACCCAGTAACGCCGATTTTCAGATACACCAGCGCCAATTCCCATAGCGAAATGGACACTTTATCATCTCCGCGAAGAAATATCGCAAAAAATGGTATTGGACATCCTGACGCAACAATCCTGCTTCGGGAGTAGCGCAAAACTTAGCAGGCAGGAATTCTCCGCAAAACAGGGAAATTCTTGTGTATGTATATAAGATGAAGCAAGGAGGGGTGAGCATGGGAAAACGTGATTTTGTTGTTCTGTTCGGCGGAGAAGCCGGATATGGTGTGATGAGCGCCGGAATGATGATTGCCAAGGCTGCTGTGAGAAACAGTATGCAGGCAGTGGTGGTCAATGAATATCCTTCCCTGATCAAGGGCGGTCTAAATAATTGCCTGGTTCGCATCAGCGACTCGCCGTTGACTTCCTTTGAAGAAACCCCTGATATTTTGGGAGCGGTGTCGCAGCAGGCCTATGAGCTGAATGTGGCAAAAGTCAGGCCGGGTGGCGTGGTGTTCCATGATGTCGGGGTGAAGACGGATAAAGTATTGCCACCTGCCGGGGTAACTTTGGTGCCGGTGCAATTGGTCCAGACCGGGTCGGCGGATATGGCGAAAGTTATGGCGAACAGTGCGGTGATGGGCGCTTTCTGTGCGTTGACCGATTTTTCGGCTGAGGCGGTGAAAGCAGCCATCACAGGCGAGTTTGCCAATCCGGTGGTACAGACGAAAAACTTGGAGATTTTTGAGCATACATGGCAAACGGTAAAGGCTGCGCAAGGTGCGGCGGGAGTGAAATTTCCATTTGCGTTGCAGCCTTCGCCCAGTCCCCGGATGCTGCTGACAGGTACGGATGCTGTTGCGATGGGAGCGTTGCAGGCAGGATGCCGGTTTGCCGCCGGATATCCGATGACGCCGGCGACTGGTGTGCTGGTGTATCTGGCGGATCATGCCGTGGAATACGGGGTGGTTTTCAAACAGGCGGAAGATGAAATTGCTGCCGTGAACATGCTGATCGGCGCTGGGTTTGCGGGAGTGCGGGCTCTTGGAGCGACAAGCGGCGGCGGCTTTTCACTGATGACGGAGGCAGTGGGCTTCGCAGCAATCGCCGAGGTTCCATTGGTGATTTTGATGGCCCAACGCGGAGGACCGTCGACGGGGCTGCCGACCCGCACGATGCAGGCGGATCTGAACCAAGTGCTGTATGCATCGCAGGGGGAATTTGCCCGAGTGATCGTAGCGCCGGGGGATGTGGAGGAATGCTTCACCGAGACCTTCCGGGCGTTCAATCTGGCCGAAAAATATCAGGTGCCTTGTTTTATTCTGACAGATAAATATCTGGCGGATTCTTCCGTGACCCAGCCATTTTTTGATACAAAAGAAATGAAAATAGAACGCGGTAAGCTGGTGGATGAAGCTTGGTTGGCATCGCATGCGCCTTATCTTCGTTACCGATTGACCGAGGACGGAGTTTCCGAGCGAGCGATTCCCGGGCAGGTCGGCGGACGGCATGTTGCCACGAGCTACACGCACGGCGAGGATGGTTTCTACAGCTCCGGTCACAAAGAATACGCTGCCAACGAGCAGGAAATCACGGCGGCGGGGATCGATAAATCCTTCGCCAAGCTGCCACACATTCTGGCTGAGGTTCCGGGGATCAAGCTGCACGGACCGGCGCAAGCCGATCTGACGCTTATCGCTTGGGGCTCTACCAAGGGAGCTGCGCTCGAAGCGATGGAGTTAGCAAAAGAAAAAGGAATCAGCGTCAACTTGCTGCAGATTCTTTATGCAGCGCCGTTTCCTGCAGCGTCAGTGATGGAAGTGCTGACGAAGGCGAAACGAACTCTGTTGATTGAGGGGAACCACACGGCCCAGATGGGGGTTCTGCTACGCGCGAATACCGGTTTTGCCGCCGACGCACAATATTTGAAATATGACTCGAAGCCGTTTACTCCATCCGGCATTGTTCGAAAAATCCAGGAGGTGATGTCGAAATGAGCGCCAAGGATTTTGCTTCTGCCTATACATCGACCTGGTGCCCCGGTTGCGGCAACTACGGCATTCTAAATGCATTGAAGAAAGCTTGCGCAGTGCTGGATCTCGATCTGGAGCAAACGGTGCAGGTGACGGGAATCGGTTGCGCCGCCAAAATCGCCCAATACACCAACATGTACCGTATCGAGACGTTGCATGGGCGGACGATGCCGGTGGCGACAGGCGTCAAACTCGCCAATCATCATTTGACGGTGATCGTTGATGGCGGCGACGGCGACGGCATGGGCCTCGGGATGGGACATTTCGTGCACACGGCTCGCCGTAACCTCGATATTAGTTATTTTATTCACAATAATCAGGTTTATGGTCTGACCAAGGGACAAACTTCACCGACCAGCGAGCTGGGGGCAGTGACAAAGTTTAGCCCCGCGCCGCTGGGCAATGTGGAGAGGCCCATTAATATCGTGAGGTTAGCGCTGTCGGTGGGGGCAACCTTCGTGGCGCGTTCCTATGCAGGCGATCTCACCCATCTGACGGAAACAATGGTGGCGGCCGTTCGCCACAAGGGATTCTCGGTGGTAGATATCCTACAACCGTGCGTTTCCTTTAATAAACTGAACAGCTATGAATGGTACCAGAAACGGGTGTATAAACTGGACACTCTTGACGGCTACGACTCGTCCAACCTATCGCAGGCTTTGCAGATTGGCGCAGAGTGGGGCGAACGTATTCCCATCGGTCTTTTCTATCAAGAAAAAAGAATGACGCTGGAAGAGTCCATTCCCCAGCTGAAGGACAAAACGCTGGCAGAACGGCCGGTGGGGGGAGCGGACATCACTGCGTTGATGCAGGAGCTCGCATAAGCTGCCGGATTGACGCTGTTTTGTTCAAAGTGCTACAATATACGCGATGTGGCAGTCGCAATGTCTGCCGTGATGGAACGGAGGAACTTTCATGCTGGATTTGAAATTTGTACGTGACAATCTGCCAATAGTTGAACAATCGCTGCAGAACCGCAATGCTACGGTCGATCTGTCCGAGTTCATCGGAATGGATCGGAAACGTCGGGACCTGCTAATCGAAGTGGAGACGCTGAAAAGCAAGCGAAATACCGTGTCGCAGGAAGTCAGCCGCCTGAAGAAAGCCGGACAGGATGCCGATGCGTTGATTGTCGAGATGCGGGGCGTCGGGGACCGGATAGCCGAGCTGGATGCCGAAGTCAAGGAAATCGAGACCAAACTGACGGCTATATTAATGTATATCCCGAATATTCCCCATGAGTCAGTTCCGGTGGGAGCGGATGAAGAATCCAATCCGGAAGTTCGTCGTTGGGGCGAGCCGCGCAAGTTCGACAAAGCGCCGCTGCCGCATTGGGAAATCGGCGAGAATTTGGGGATTCTTGATTTTGAGCGGGGGAGGAAAGTTTCCGGCACGCGGTTCCTTTTTTACAAAGGACTGGGTTCGCGGCTGGAACGTTCTTTGATCAGCTTTATGATCGATCTGCACACGCAGGAACATGGTTACACCGAGTTTTTCCCGCCGTTTATCGTTAATAAGGAAAGCATGATCGGCACCGGACAGTTGCCGAAGTTTGCCGAAGATATGTTCAAACTGGAAGGCAACGATTATTATTTAATTCCGACGGCAGAGGTGCCGATCACCAACTATCACCGCGGCGAGATTTTAGATGTCAAAGATTTGCCGCTATACTACACTGCGTACAGCGCCTGTTTCCGGGCGGAAGCCGGCGCGGCTGGACGCGACACCCGCGGCTTGATTCGTTTGCACCAATTCAACAAAGTGGAAATGGTCAAGTTTACCAAGCCGGAAGACTCCTATGCAGAGCTGGAAAAGTTGACTCTCAATGCGGAAAAAGTGTTGCAGCGGCTGGAACTGCCCTACCGGACTATCTTGCTATGCACTGGCGACATGGGCTTTTCCTCAGCCAAGACCTATGATCTTGAAGTATGGCTGCCGAGCGCCGACCGCTACCGCGAGATATCTTCCTGTTCCAACTTTGAAGATTATCAGGCACGACGCGCGGATATCAAATTCCGTCGCGAGCCAAAGGCCAAACCGGAATACGTCCATACTCTTAATGGCTCAGGCGTCGCCGTCGGCCGGACGGTTGCCGCCATTCTGGAAAACTATCAGCAGGAAGACGGCTCGGTGATCGTGCCAGACGCGCTGCGCCCCTACATGGGAGTAGATGTAATCCGCTAAATGCGACAATCGATGAATCGAAAAAAGGTGAGGCCACCCTGCGGTGGCCTCACCTTTTTAT
>DATMYT010000478.1:0-2788 GCA_035560855.1 Negativicutes bacterium
GCTGCTCTCCCAGTTCAAAGGAGCATTTTATGAAACTCGCTCAAGAACATGATTGCGTTTTGTGTGTGGAGAGCGGCAAGCCCGGTGATGGAGTGGTGGTCAATCGCCCAAGCGTTGGACGTCTGCAAATTGAAGTCAAAGGTTTGGCAGCTCACGCATCAAATCCTGAAGAAGGCCGCAATGCTGCTGTCGAGTTAGCTTATCAAATCTTAAAACTGAGCCGGTTGGAAGACAAGGAAAAAGGCACAAACCTGACAACGCGCATGATAGAGTCCGGCACAGGCAACCTAAAAAAAGCGGTAGTTCCAGACAGAGCGGTTGGCGTGGTAAATTTCCGTGCATATACTCCGGAAGAGTTGCATAGAGTGGAAGCCGCCATCAACAATATGGATCAAAATACGCTGATTCCTGGAATAGAAGTTAAAACCACAATAACAACACTATTTCCCGTATTTGCGAAGTCTGAGAAAACGATGAAGCTTGCCCGACTCGCACAGGGGATATATAACGAACTAGGGTTGAACCTTCAGGCGTCTTCCGCAGCTCCTGCCTCCGATGCAAATTTTACTTCGTCGGTAAATGAAGCAACGATAGATTCGCTTGGGCCGGTTAGTGGCGGGAAAAATCATACCGAAGAGGAATGGGCTGACGCTACCACGGTTATTCCTAGATTATATTTGTTGACAAGAATGTTGATGGAATTAGGGTCGCGCGGTTTATAATTTTGGACCGGGAATGAGATACAGAGCGCTTGCTTAGATGAAGTTGAAACTAAGATATTAATAATAACCTAATGAAAGGAGATCTTTATGGACTTTTTGCAAACGATTAATGGCAAAGGAATGTGGATTGCTTCTGGCATAATGGTGGGTATTGTTGTTTTGCAAAGTATCGTTTTCCTTCTTGAAGCTCTTAAGGAGGCAAAGAAGATAGGAGTATCGCAGGGGCAATGCATTAAGGCGGTTCGATCTGCTGCAATTACTTCTATTGGACCTTCGTTCGGTCCAGTAATAGTGCTTATGGCTCTAATTCCCGTTCTTGGCGCACCGACAACCTGGATGAGGCTTTGTGATATAGGCGCTCCCGCGACTGAACTCGCCATGGCAACGCTGTCAGCAAAAATTATCAACGTTGATTTGCGATCGGCGGCGTATGATATTCGCGCATTCAGTTATTCCATGTGGGGGATGGCGTTAAACAATCTTGGTTGGTTATTATTTAGCTTGTTATTTACTCATCGGATGAGCGGTGGGCTTCAAAAATTGAGTGAGAAAAGCGATCCGATTTGGGTTAAATATTTAATGAGTGGAGCAGCATTGGGGTTGTTTGGATATTTGTTGTCTGAACAAATGATAGTGAAAAACAGCTTTCAAGTAGGCAATTTGTATGCAGGGGTAATTGCGGGGATTGCGATGATTGTTTTGTCAAAAGTCGGAAAAAAAATACCTGTGATTAGGGAACCGGCCCTTGGTATCGCAATGGCTATTGGCATGATTGCGGCTGGGGTTCTTGCTTAAGATGGTTACGATATTGAACGCTATTATTGCATTTGATGAGTAGTAAAAAAGGAAAAGGAAAGGAGCAATATGATGTTAAGCGGTTTTGGGCAGTTGTCCTATCGTGACAGAATGGTTAAATTAGGAATTATAACTGTAAGCGCAGCTATTGTTGCTAATTTTATTCCAGCGATTTACTTATGGTGGGCATATGACGTTATTCCTCCTCTTGCCGACATTCTCAAAATCTGGTCTGCGGCGGCAGCAGCATTTGGAGTATCCTGGATAGTGCAGCCATTATCGTTCTTTGCTGTGCTAGGTACGGCGGGAGCGTACATTTCTTGGGTAGCCGGAACGGTGGGGCAACTGCGAGTACCTGCCTCGGTGATGGCGCAAAAAGCGGCTGAAGTCGAATCTGGAACTGCAGAAGGAGATGTTGTTTCTACAATAGGAATCGCTACTTCCGTCTTTGTATCTGTGGGCATTGTCACGTTCTTCATTTTTGTTGGCTCCTGGGTTATTCCGATGCTACCGGTGTATGTTACAAAGACTTTCAAGTATATATTACCCGCTGTTTTTGGAGCGCTTTTTTTCGATTTGTCGGAAAAATATTTAAATGTTGGAATCAGTACTTTTCTTGCTGCTTTGGTGATCACTTATGCTAAAGGCCCCTTGGGCATTCCGTACTGGGTAGTTGGAATACTGATTATTGCAAGTGGTATTTTACTGGCTAGGATTTTCTACAAAATGTCCAAAAAATAATGCAAGCCGTTGATTTCTCAAAACAAGACATTTCAAACCTTACGGCTGACATGCGTATTTTATAAAACTGAGATATTGAAAAAGAGGGATTCAATAGAATGGAAAGCATATTAAACGGTTTGATCGATTTGCATGTTCACGCTGGTCCATCTGTGGCCGATCGAGCGATTGACGCCTTTGAAATGTATGAACGTGCGTCCCGACGCGGGTATAAGGCGTTTGTTGTAAAAGATCATTATTTTCCTACGATGATGAGTGCGATGCTGGTGCAAAAACACACAAGAAGCGCAGAAACGCAAATTTTTGGCCAAATTGTGCTTAATAATTCTGTGGGAGGGATTAATCTCAAGGCGGTTGATATAGCCTGCTCCATGGGTGCGAAAATTGTAACGATGCCCACGGTTTCAGCATTTCATCACATAAAAGCATATCAGGAACGCTCATTCTGCGGCGGGAACAGCAAGTCGGTTCAAGAAACACCCATTTATTATCTTGATGAGTGTGGAAAAGTGAAACCAGTGGTTATTGCG
>DATMYT010000479.1:0-3701 GCA_035560855.1 Negativicutes bacterium
AATAATAAATGTAATATTATCTGCTCGATTCCGAGCAGAAGGATAGACTCAACCAACTTAAGAAGAGGAGAAATAACAATGAGCAAACTGATGATTGATCTGGACGAGTTGCGCAAACTCATCGAGTCGGAGGTGGATGACGAGACTATTCGATTGAAAGTCGGGAATTGGCTTGTCAAGCAGGCCGCTGAGGCAGATTCTGAGATCGCGACTTTGCTAAACACGAAAATTGTGACCGATGTTCAGGGCATGTGCATACCCGCTGCGGCTGGACGAGGTAAGTGCTGTCGGGGGCATGTATAAACAGTGACATATAAACGCTCTAAATTCATCGTTGAGTCAGCGTCCAGAGACGGCAAGTATATTCTCCTGTTCAGTTGTATGACCAGGGCACTCATTCAGGTGCCTCAGACTCTCCGTCCGACTCTAGACAAGCTTTTGGGAGGGAAAATTTTAAACGAATCTCCTTCCATAGCACGACTTAAGCGAATACTTCTTGAGTGCGGATTTATGATCGAATCTGATGTCGATGAGATTGAAGATCTACGACAGACCTATCGAAATATCTCAAATCGGTCGGATCTGATCCTTTCGCTTATGCCGACTCTTCGATGCAATATGGCGTGCCCATATTGTTTCGAGGTGCCTCGGTCCGTCGAAATGGATGTCTCGACGGCCAATGCAATTGCGCGTTTTGTAGATTATCAATTGGCAGATTGTGACTCGCTTGCGGTGGATTGGTACGGAGGCGAACCGCTGCTTTGTATAGACTTCATCATTTCTCTACAGAAGCGCCTCGCCAACATCGCTGCAAGACACAATCGACCTGCGAAGTTTTCCATGACAACCAATGGATACCTGTTGACTCCGACTGTTTGCGATGCCCTGATCGAAAGCGGAATCGAATCTTTCCAGGTGACGATTGATGGACCGCGTGAAGTACACGATTCTCGCCGTTTCCTTCATGGCAAAAAACCTTCTTTCGACGTGATTGTGGAGAATTTAAAACACGCAGTCGATCGAGTTGATGTGAACCTGCGTGTAAACGTGGACCAGACAAATGCTAACTCGGTCGAGAGGTTGTTGGATGATTTGTTGAATATAAATTTGACGGCATTCCACTCTGTGACCTTTAAGGCTGTATTACCGGCTGGTGGCTGCGATGATCGATCATTGGCGTATTCTATACCGGAATTTGCACCATGGTCCGCCCGATTAGTCCAACGGGCAATAGAATTGGGTTTTTCCGCTTATGTTGAGCCCGACAAGGTTCAGGAGTTTTGTTCCGTGGATCTCCCGCAGCAGTGGATCATTGGACCAGATCGAAACATCTACAAATGCGCAGATTCATTTGACCAAGAGAGGGATCCGGTTGGGCAACTTTCGGACGACGGTTCGTTGTGCTTGAAGCGTGACGGGGTTGATTTTTGGCTGTCCAAACCGATCTTCGATGATCCTCGGTGCCGAAAGTGCGTTTATCTGCCCCAGTGTATGGGCGGTTGTGCATTAAAAAAACTGGTCCATCGCAAGGATTGGTGTCCCGAAGAAAGATATGCATTGCCGGATTATGTCCGTCGTCTATTTGAGATGCGGACGCGGAAATCGAACAGCGCGATTATATCACCGGGAATTGAGGGGGGTGCACAACCAGTGTTTTGAACAAATGCTTACTCTTTCCCGCTGTCACAGGACGGAACGTGGCCGCGGATCAGGCACCCGCCTGTCCGCCCGCAGGCGGGCGAACAAGCGGCTGGAGCAGACACTCCGCGTCGTCAAATAAATTTTCCGCCGCGGAGCGCTGCTCATCCGCGGCCACGTTAGCTATAAAAAATAAAAGGATAACAACAATGTCCAATGCGAATTTAGATGCCCTTATACCGAGGGAAGATTTTGAGGTTGATGGAGGAAATGGAAACCAAACCCTTGGGGATCGACTAAAAGTCTCCGAACTAGTTAAGGGTCAGGGCTTTTTCTACTCTTCATTACGCAAACCCGACTTTCAGCGAGAAACATCCGATTGGGACAAAAATAAAATCTCATCATTCATTAAAAGCTTTCTGGATGGAGATCTAATACCATCAATTATTCTTTGGCAGGCGGGACAATATACCTTTGTTATCGACGGTGCTCATAGGCTCAGTGCACTAATTGCCTGGGTCAATGATGACTATGGCGATGGGTTCATTTCTCAATCCTTTTTTAACCATGAAGTTGACAAAGAGCAAAAGCGTATTGCTGAGCAAACCAGAGCCTTCGTGAAGAAAGAAGTTGGCTCGTACAAGGATTATATGACGGCAATATCTAATCCCGATTTAGCTGATCCCAAGATTCTTGCAACAGCGAACAGCCTTGGCTTTTTGTCCCTACAGCTTCAGTGGGTAACCGGAAGTTCAGAAAAAGCAGAGAATTCATTTTTTACAATTAACCAAAGAGCAACTCCTATAAGCGAGACAGAGATAGCATTACTAAAAGCTAGAAAGAAACCCTATGCAATGGCTTCACGTGCAATCTTAAGATCAGGCACAGGACATAAATATTGGAAAACCTTTGAACCTGATAAGCAGAAAAACGTTGAAGACTTAGCAAAAGAAATCAATGAACAGTTATTTACTCCTGAGATAAAAACTCCAATCAAAACCCTAGACCTTCCTCTCGCAGGCAAAGGTTACTCATCCAGATCACTCCCCCTTATTTTTGACCTTGTTAAGCTGTCTAACGATGTCGATGGAAAAGAGGTTCCTGAAGATGAAAATGGTTGTGAAACGATCAATTACCTCAAAAAAACGGCAAAAATAATCCGACGCATTACAACAACTCACCCTTCCTCACTGGGTCTTCATCCCGCAGTTTATTTCTACAGTGATAAAGGGCGTTATCAACCAACAGCTTTTATGGCATGGATTGAGATAGTTAAAGAGTTTGAGCGAACTTCTAGATTTAACCAGTTTACGGATTATCGAGCAGGAATAGAGGATGTGCTAATTCATTATAAGCACCTCACTAACCAACTGACTGTAAAGTATGGTAGTGGTCTTAAAGGATACAAACAGCTAAAAGCACTATATCTATTCATGTTGGAAAACGTGTTTGAAGAAAAGGTGGCTGACCTGCCACAGCACATAAAAAAAGAATTCCCGTATTTAAATATGGAGTTTTTTGGGGATCAGCCACAGCATTCTGACTTCAATTCAAATACTAAATCGGAAGTATTCATCACATCAGCACTGAAAAGCGCACCGAAATGTAGAATCTGCAACGGATTTATTCATGTTAACTCCATAACCATTGACCATGTTCAACGTAAAGAAGATGGGGGATTAGGGAATAGCGAGAACGGACAACTTAGTCATCCATATTGCAATACAACATATAAGAATTAGCTAACCAGCGCCTTAACGGTACGGGGTACCCGCCGCCCGATCCGCGGCCACGTTAAGTGCACACAGAAAGGAGGCTATCGTGTTCGGTAAACTTTTTGGTAAGAAAAAGGCAAGCCCACAAATAACCGACAAGCAAGTCCAAGATGCACTAAGGTTTAGCCATGAGTTTTTAAAAATTTGCCAAGGATTTTTACCGGATGACTTCGAAAAGACACTAACAGCGGATAAATTCTATATATTGGTGGGCTTTCAATTTGGTGCTTTTAGCGCTTCTGCCCATATTGTTGGGTTAACGCCATCCGTAACAGTTCAAATCTTTCC
>DATMYT010000480.1:0-6455 GCA_035560855.1 Negativicutes bacterium
CGACATAAGTATAAAGATTGAATAAAGCAAAAAAATGGTATACCGGAATCCCAATGATGTTTTTTTTAAGACTTTCGAACAGAGGCGTTGATAGCGTTTGTTCAAAAAGTCCGAGAGGTTCAAGCGAGCATTGAAGCTCTGATAATCTGTATGGTACGAGAAGGGGGGGCATAGCCTATGTAAAAAATGACGTTGATGAAGCATTGCCAAGGGACTAGCTCAAAGAAACCAAAAACAAGAGTGAACTATAAGGGGGTAAACATAATGGAGAATTTTAAAATTACTTATGATGAAGTGTTTTCATTGGTAAAGAATATGTGTACTACCATTTCGCCCGATGCACTGGCACTAATGAAGCAGGCAGCCGAAAAAGAACGTAATTTTGCCGCAAAAGCCATGCTCCAATCTATGGTTGAAAATGTTGCACAGGCTGGAGTTTTGGACAAACCTGTCTGCCAGTCGCCAGGGCTACCTACCGTCTACATCCGATTTGGCGATGGGGTTGATTTGAGCGGATTGACAAAATGGCTGCCGCAGGCCGTCGTCGAGTGCACAAAGAAAGGGTATATTCGACCCAGTATTGTTCATCCTCTGACCCGCCAGAACTCGGGAGATAGTTCAGGGGTCGGCATACCAAACTTTGAATATCAGTATCGCCCGGGTCAGGAGTACTTGGAAGTGATCATGAGCGCCAAAGGATGTGGGGCTTCACTCGGAAATTTATCTATGATTATGACGCCTGCCACATTGGGAGAAAATTATGTGGGATTGAAAAAAATCGTATTGGAAACGGTTGTGAAAGCCGGAGGAATTCCTTGTCCACCCTCGGCAATTGGTATTGGAATCGGCGGGCAGATGGACATTTCTGCAAAACTAAGCCGGGAAGCGATCAGCACAAGAGATTGGCGTGACCGGAATCCTGATCCGATGTTTGCCGCATTGGAAGAGGAATTGTTGGAAAACATTAATAAACTTGGCCTTGGGCCAGCTGGAATTGGCGGCGATACGACGTGTCTGGCGGTAAAAATCGGCTATGCATTCACACACACAGCAATTTGTCCGGTTACGATCAATTTCCATTGCTGGGTGGCGCGCCGGTTTGGCGTCCGGTTCTATGCGGACGGGCACAGAGAGTATCTTTTTCAGGAGGTAAAATGAAATGACAGTGCATAATTTGACATTACCGGTAAATGACGCACAAGTGGATCAGCTGGCAATGGGGGATACTATTTTTCTTACCGGCACCATTTTTACAGCTAGAGATATGGCTCATCTGGAAATTAAGAAACTTCGTGAAAATACGGCTAAGTTACCGGTGGATTTGTCGGGGCGTGCTATTTTCCATGCCGGACCGGTAGTACGTAAAGTAGACAAGGGTTGGGAAATGATCGTTATCGGTCCAACGACCAGCATCCGAATGGAACCCCATGCCAAAATGGTGGGTGAACTTGGGGTGAAGCTGATTATCGGCAAGGGCGGTATGGGTAAGGACAGTAAGGCTGCATTTAAAAAATACAAACAGGTATATTTACAGGCGGCTCCTGGCTGCGCCGTACAGCTTGCGGCAGGAGTAAAAAGAGTCGCGAATGTTTATTGGCTCGAAAACGGTATGCCTGAAGCGATGTGGGAACTTGAGGTAGAAAAATTTGGGCCTCTGGTTGTAACTATGGATACAAAAGAGAATAGCAGATATGACGAACTAAAAGAAAAGGCTACAAGCAAAATCAAAGAAATATACGGGTAATGAGCGTGAAAAAGATTTGAACTGAAGCGGGCGTCATAAATCAAGGGAAGGTTTTCGATAATTATCATAAATGCGAGGAGGGTCAACGTGTGAATAGTAAATTGGTGAAAACGGTGATTACAGTGGCTATTCCCATGGGAATCTTGATGACTCCAGTACCGGCCGGATTGCCGGTTGCGGCATGGAACCTTTTTGCTCTATATATTGGAGCAATCCTTGGTCTTATGCTGCGCCCACTTCCTGAACCTGTGGTTTTGTTAATCGTAATTGCCATATCGAGCCTATGGTTGAATAATATCGGCGTAGCATTGGCTGGCTATGCGTCAACTACAACGTGGCTGGTATTTACAGCCTTTATGGTTGGGCAGGCCTTTAGTGATACGGGATTGGGGAAAAGAATCGCTTTTGTACTGATTGGAAAAATGGGCAGGACAACGTTGGGGTTAGGTTATGTTGCAGCTTTGACCGACTTTGTCCTCTGTCCTGCCACGCCGTCGACAACTGCAAGAACAGGCGGCCTCGTTTATCCAATTTTTCGCAGTGTTGCGCTTACATTAGGTTCTGAGCCAGGACCGACATCCCGGCGTATCGGGGCTTATCTTTCACTGCTGCTGTACCAAATCAGCATGGCAACCGGAGCTCTTTTCATTACAGCATTGGCTACACATCCTCTTGTTGTGTCTTTTGCCAAAAGCATCCTTAAAATTGATCTTACGTGGACTTTATGGGCTAAAGCCGCATTCGTTCCCGGAATCATTGTGTTGGCGGTTACACCCTATTTAGTTTACAAAATGTTCCCGCCGGAAATCAAACAGATTGATAATAAGAAAATATCCCAACAAGGAATGACTGAAATAGGCCCTATGTCAGTGAAAGAAAAAATATTGGCATTCCTCTTCTTTTTGGCCATCCTTGGCTGGGCTACAGGGGAAATTACCAAGATTAATTCTTCAGCTGTAGCCATTGGATTCGTTGCATCCTGCCTTGCTACCGGCGTTGTTTCCTGGGACAGTTTGCTTCGCTGCAAAGGGGCATGGAGTACGTTTATTTGGTATGGAGGTATTATTAGTTTGGCTGATGGATTGGGGAAGGCTGGATTCTTCAATTGGTTCGCTAAAGTTTTGGGTCAGAATATTAGCTTTGTCGGTTATAATGATTTTTCAGTGCTGGTAGGTTTATTGGCGCTGAGCTTGGTTGTAAGGTATTTCTTTGCTTCACAAGCGGCATATGTTTCTTCTCTTATCCCTGTATTTTTTACAATTGGAATGTTGGCAAATGTGCCGGTCTTGCCAATGGCAATGCTTTTGGGAGTTTCCTCGGCGTTTGGCAGCCAACTTACTCACTATGGCAACGCCGTCGGGCCGGTTCTTTTCGGCGCGGATTATGTTGACCAAGCGACATGGTGGAAAATCGGCACAGTCATGGTTGTCGTTAACTGCGTGATATATTTGGGGATCGGACTCCCGTACTGGAAATTGATTGGGCTTTGGTAAAAAAGACCTGAATACATTGGAAAGGCAGATGATTTATCATGTCGGATAAGGAAATTTCTAAATCCTGTATTGATTTTGCCTATGATTTTAAACTTGAAGAGGCTCCGGCAAGCACGAAAGAGCATATGAAAAAATGTCTTCTGGATTGGTTGGGATGTGCGATACGTGGATCAATTATGCCTCAGGCCCACTGCATAAAAAAATATGTAAAAGCCATGGGGGGGGATGCCCACGCCAGCATCATCGGCGACCCCGTTCCGAATTCGGTATTTAGCTCTGCGCTTAGTAATGGGTATTATGGTCATATCTTGGAAATGGACGATGTTGACAAGGAGTCCATAACTCATCCAGGGACCGTTGTCATTCCGGCGGCGCTTAGTATCGGAGAATGGAACCGCCTTTCAGGGGCCGATTTTCTTGCGGCGATAATTGCCGGTTATGAGGTTATGCTGCGAGTAGGAGCGGCTGTGACCCCTGCACATTATCAAATCTGGCACACTACCGCTACTAGTGGCGTTTTTGGATCGGTAGTGACTGCCGGACGAATGTTGAATTTGAATAGGGAAGAAATGACATGGGCTTTCGGAAATGCCGGGACCCTTTCGGCAGGGCTTTGGGAATTCTTGCAAGATGGCGCCATGAGCAAATATCTGCACGCCGGCAAGGCGTCGGCGACCGGAGTCATGACGGCATATTTGGCTGGTACCGGGTTTACCGGAGCGAGCCGGATACTTGAAGGAAAACAGGGTTTTTTTGCCGGATACGCTAGGCAGGAAGTAAATCCGGATATATTTGCTGATTTTGGCCGCAGATATCGTGCGGAAACTGTATCTTTCAAGCCTTATCCATGCTGTCGTCATACTCATTCCACCATTGACTGCGCAAGAGCCCTTCAAGGGAAATTGGCGGACGTCTTGGATGCTGTAAAAAGTATTCGTATTGAGACGTATAAGGCGGCTGTACTAATCGCTGGAACAGAGAACCCTCAGGATTCTCGACAGGCACAATTCAGTTTGAAATATGTCGTGTCCCGCGCGCTGAAAATCGGAAATATCGGGCTGCCCGATTTTGACGACAAAGTATTGTTTGACCCTGAAGTAAGAAAACTTATGGAGAAAGTCACGATCGAAGTGGATCCGCAGATTGACAGCCTGACGCCTGCAGCTTGGCCTTCCAGGGTTACTGTAGAGTTTTCTGATGGGCGAAAGATCACCGAATATGTGCAATATCCTAAAGGTGATCCGGAAAATCCCCTGGCGTGGACGGAAGTTAAGGAGAAATTCACCCTTCTTGTTGGCGGTATCCTAAATCCGCAAGGGATCACAGAGGTCGTTACTCTTTGTGAAAACATTGAATCTGTGGAGGATTGTGGACAGCTTCTGAAAACTGTAAACAAATACGGCGTATTTTAGTATTAGTTGGCAATATCTGCAAACCGACAACCGGCAGTTCGGAGAAATAGTCTCCTGAGCTGCCGGTCTAAGGCGATTTTGACGGGAGGGGATTCACGTGAGTGATTTTCGTGGCGTTTTTCCCTATTTGGTTTCTCCTGTAGATACGGACGGAACTGTAAGAGAAAAAGTATTGAGGGATTTGGTTGAAGACTTGATCAACAAGGGCGTTCATGGTTTGACGCCATTGGGGAGTACGGGTGAATTTGCCTATTTGACCTGGCCGCAACGCAAAAGAATAGTGGAAATTGTCGTGGATGCCGCAGGAAAAAGAGTCCCGGTTGTTGCAGGAGTCAGTCATGCCGCGATAGCTGAAGCTTCAAGACAAGCCAGGGAGTTTGAAAAAATTGGCGCAGACGGCATTCTGGCAGTTTTAGAAACCTATTTTCCGTTAAAAGACGCCCAAGTTTATGATTATTTCGCTGCCATTGCTAATTCTGTCAAATCGCCGGTCGTTTTATACACGAATCCTAGTTTTCAAACCACTGACTTAAGTTTTGACGTTGTTTCGCAACTGGCGGATATTCCAAATATCGAATACATCAAGGACGCATCAGGCAATACCGGCAAATTGATGACGATCGCCAACAAACTTGCCGGCAAAATTAAAATTTTCAGTGCGTCCGCCCATATTCCTCTGTTTGTGATGATGCTTGGGGGAGTTGGGTGGATGGCAGGGCCTGCCTGTATTATTCCGGAACAAAGCGTGAAATTATATAACCTGGCGCGGGAAAAGAAATGGGATGAAGGACTGGAATACCAGAAAAAATTGTGGGATATCAATATGTCATTTCAAAAATACGGATTGGCTCCTTGTATTAAAGCGGCATTGGAAATACAAGGGTTTGACGTTGGCGACCCAATCGCGCCGTTGCGGCCATTAAGCACGCAGGAAAAAGAAGCCCTAAAGCAAATACTGCGCAATGTAGCTTTGTGATTAGTGAAAAGGAACTGAGCACAGATGAATGTTTCTATAAACTTTAAAACACCAATCCTTTTTACCGCGAGGGATTGGTGTTTCGCTTTTTTGAAGTTACCTATTCCTTTATCTTAGTAAGATATCTGTAGATAGTTGGCTCCGACACCTGCATGCGCCTTGCCAATTCATTTAAACCACCTTTGAGTAAGAATAATCCATTCTCATTCAAGCGTTTTACCACCTCGATTTTTTCATCCAAAGAGAGGCGGTCAGGTGTAACTTCATATTTGTTAAGCACATTATCAATAATCGCGGTTAACACATCTTCAATGGAAGAATGAAGATCTTCGAAAACATCAACGACATCGGCAGTTGACCTTACAGAAATGCCAGGCTGCACTTCACAACTTATGAGGCTATCTAGTAGTCTTTTTGCTTCAACGAATTTGCTAATATCCACATTTACACAGAGCACTCCAACAATCTTATTGCTTTCGTCTCTGATAAAAAAACTCGAGGAACGACAAATGCCATTATTTTTAATTCGTGCATTGTAGTTTGCAATAAAGGATTTTTTTCCTTCCAACCCCTCTTTCATAACCTTAAGAACAAGGTCCGTGGTAGGACCACCAATCTTTCTGCCACTTACATGTCCATTTGCAATTGCAATTATCGCATTTTCAGGATCGGTTAAATCGTGCAGAACTACTTCGCAATTGGGTCCCATTGCTTGACCCAAAAAATTAACAAACGGAATATAAGTTTGCAATACACCCATACTAATCCTCCAGTTTTAATATCAACAAATTATAGATAAAGTGCTAATGCATTGTAGCATTGATAAAATT